>CAMNGW010000125.1 GCA_946538615.1 uncultured Clostridia bacterium | reverse complement strand
AGAAGAGACGGATCAGCTGAATGGCTCTGTCCGGGGCCGAGTGCAACGCGCTCAACGGACATCATGGGGGAACGGTGATATATCGGTTTGATTGGCAAAGGGAATACCTCCCATCATCAAATGGAATAAACACAGGCATGGGCCGCATTGACGCAAACCAGATATATTATACTGTATTTTCAAAGTGCCCGCAATGCAAACGTTATCAATTGACAGCTTTGCAGGGCATGGCGCAAAGCAGAAACGGCATCATGTAGCGATTGCTTTTTTTATGATCTGTGCTAGAATGAATCGGTTTGCTTATGCAGATCAGCAACTTTATTAGCAAAGAAGTGGTGGGCCATGCGTATTATGGTAGTTGGTGCGGGCAAGGTCGGTTCTACGCTTGCCGAACATCTTACCAAAGAAGAACATGACGTTGTTGTGATCGACAGTGATCAGGACGTCATTGACAAATGCCAGGACACGCTTGATGTGATGACCGTTCTTGGCAATGGAGCCAATATGCAAACCCTTGTCAATGCTTCGGTGGATGAGACAGATATTGTTATTGCAGCTACAGCGACTGATGAGATCAATATGCTTTGCGCCCTTGCGGCTAAGCGACTGGGAGCGAAATACACCATTGCGCGCATCAGGGACCCGCAGTACCAGGAAAGCCTGAGGATGTTCCAGACGGTCATGGACATCGACTCGGCCATCAACCCTGAACTAACCACTGCGCTTGAAATCGGGCACCTGCTCCGGTTCCCCTTTGCATCCAACGTGGAAATGTTTGCAAAGGGCAAAATCGAGATGATCGAGTTCAAGGTCCAGGCACAGGATGCCATTGTGGGACAGACCCTGAAAGAACTGTCTTCTTCCAAAAAAATTCCCCGCGTCCTTTACTGCGCCATTCAGCATGATAATCAGGTTTTCATCCCCAACGGCAATTCTGTGATCGCCGAGGGCGACCACGTGTTCGTAACCGGCGAACACAATAACATCAAGGATTATTTCAAGTTCCTCAGAAGGACCATGCGCCTTAAGAATGTCATGATCATCGGCGGGGGCCGCATCAGCTACTATCTGACGCAGCGCATCTTGATGGACGGCATGCATGTCACCCTTATTGAGCTTGACCAGCAGAAGGCCGAGCAGCTCTCCGAAGCCTTACCGCATGCAACCGTGCTGTGCGGAGACGGTACAAGCATAGAAACCCTTGAGCAGGAAGGGCTCCGCAATATGGATGCCTTTATCTGCCTGACGGACAGGGATGAGGAAAATCTGATGGCGGGACTGTATGCCACCAGGATCGGTGTCCCCAAGGTCATCATCAAAAACAACCGTACCAATTATTCTGATATCATCACGTCCCTTGGACTGGAATCCGTTGTAAGCCCGAAGCAGATCACTTCAGATTACATCCTCCGCTATACCCGCGCCATTGCAAACAGCCATGGGAGCAGCGTGGAAAAACTGTTCCGGCTGCTCAACGGGCAGGCTGAGGCACTGGAATTCATCGTCAAGCCTGACGAACGTTTCCTCGGGCGCCCTTTAAGGGAACTGAACATGAAAAAGAATACCCTTGTCGCGGTTATTGTCCGGGGTGACAAGATCATTACGCCTTTTGGCGATGACCATCTTGAGGCTGGGGATTCGGTCATCATCATGGCCCGCGAGAGTGGGATCAGCCAATTAAATGAGGTCATCAGATGAACATACTTCTTGTCCTTCGCATGCTCTGTTCCATCCTTCTGGTTGAAGCGGCATCTATGGTCCCGTCCCTTGGCATTTCCCTGTACTATGGCGACGGGGATTTCCTTCCCCTGCTTTACACGGTTGGCCTGATCCTTCTTGTCTCCCTGCCGGGGTTCCTTCTGGCCAGACCTGCCGACAGAAACCTGCGCGGACGTGAAGGCTTTGTTGTTGTCGCCCTTGCCTGGATTTTCATGAGTATATTCGGTGCGCTCCCCTTTATATTTTCTGGCTTCCTGCCCCATTTTGCGGATGCTTTCTTTGAGTCTGTTTCGGGCTTTACAACAACGGGGGCTACGGTTGTCGCGCATTTCGAAAAGATGACGCATGGCATTGCCTTCTGGCGCTCTTTTACCCACTGGGTCGGTGGAATGGGCGTTCTTGTCCTCACCCTTGCCCTGCTCCCCAAAATATCGGACCGCACTGCACATCTTGTGCGTGCAGAAAGCCCCGGGCCCAGTCTCAGTAAAATAGTGCCCAAGATGGGCGAATCCGCAAAAATACTCTATATCATTTATATCATTCTGACTCTGGCAGAATTTGTCTGCCTGCTCCTTGTGGGCATGTCCCCCTTCGATGCCGGCATCCATGCTCTGGGTACAGCCGGAACAGGGGGATTCAGCAATTACAGCGATTCGGTTGCCCATTTCCGTTCAGTGGGCGTCGATGTGGTCATGACCGTTTTCATGATCCTGTTTGGCATCAACTTCTCTATCTATTATTTTATTCATGTACGGGGCTGGAAAGACATCCGGGAAAACGATGAGCTGAAATGGTACTTGGCCATCGTTTTCATCGCTATTTTCCTGCTCACTGTGATTCTTGTGCCTTACTACGGTTCTTTTGGCGCCAGTCTCCGATACGCCAGTTTTCAGACGGCCAGTATAGTGTCCACTTCCGGCTTTGCCACGGACAATTTTGACCTCTGGCCCGTACAGGCCAAGATGATTCTTTTTGTGCTGACATTTATCGGGTCCTGCGCCGGTTCAACGGCAGGCGGCATGAAAGTGATCCGTGTGGCGATCCTCTGGAAGCAGACAAAGCGTGAGATCCGGCGCACGTTCCAGCCCAGGAAAGTTCAGCCGATCCGTTTCGACAATAAAACGGTCGATGAGAATATGCTCCATTCCATTGCTGTTTTTGGCTTTTCCTACATCATGATTGTGATTCTGGGCGCCTTTGCCATTGCCATGGAAGGGAAATATGACCTGATTACGAATCTGACGGCAAGCCTCACCTGTGTCAGCAATGTGGGTCCTGGTTTTGGGGCCGTCGGACCAGCCGGGAGCTTTGCGGGCTATGGGCCCTTTGCCAAACTGATCAGCTGTTTTCTGATGCTTGCCGGCCGACTTGAGCTCTTCCCCATGCTGGTACTGCTGCATCCCTATGTATGGAAAAAATCATAAAGGTTTCCATTTTGTTGAAAGAAGTGACTGTATGTCTGAACATAAGACAAAATCCATGATCGGGGGCATGACCGTTCTGGGCATAGCAGGTATTCTCTGCAAGCTGGTCGGCGTGCTGTTCACCATCCCGCTGACCCATCTGATCGGTGCAGACGGGCTTGGCATATATTACGGTGTGTACCCGACATACAATCTCCTTCTCACAGTCTCGTCCGCAGGGCTGCCTGTTGCCGTGTCACGTATGGTTTCCCATTATCTGGCCCGCAACGATCCAAACAATGCCAAGCGGATTTTCAAAGTCGCGGCCTATCTGATGACTGCCATAGGCTTCATTCTCTCGCTGTTCATGTTTGCAGAGGCCGATATGCTGTCAAGACATATCAACCAGCCCGAAGCCATGCCCGGTTTCCGGATGATCGCCCCGTGCATTGTGATCGTGTGCCTTCTTTCTGCTTTCCGCGGTTTTATGCAGGGACAGCAGAATATGGTCCCCACAGCCGTATCCCAGCTGATTGAGCAGGTCGGGAAAGTGGGAATCAGCCTGCCGCTTGCCGCTGTCGGTGCGAGGACCAGTGTGACCCTTGGAGCAGCCTATGCGCTTCTTGGGATCACCATTATTGAAGGCTTCGCCATGATCTACATGATTGTGCTGTACATGAAGAAACGTGCGGCGTATGCCGCATTGCCCCAGCTGAGCCAGGAAGCCCCTCTGGTTGCGAAAAAAGCATGCGGCACCCTGATGCTTATCGCTGTTCCGATCACACTGTCAGCCTGTATTGTGCCCCTGGCCTCTTTTATCGACTCGGCTATGCTTGTGGAACGCATGATCAACTCGGGCCTTACCCTTGAATCAGCAAGGCCGCTGTACGGGCTCTATTCCGGACCCGTCATCCGCCTGATCAATATTCCCACAGCACTTGCCCTGTCCATCTCCATGAGTCTGGTGCCGGCAATTTCCGGTGCCAGGTCAGTTCATGACGAGGCCATGGTGAAGAGCCAGGCGGATCTTGGGCTGCGCTTCTCGTTCCTCATAGGTTTCCCGTGTTCTGTCGGAATGAGTCTTATGGCAAAGCCTATCATTGCCTTCTTTTATACGGGGGCCCTTTCCCAGACACAGATGCAGACAGCCTCAGAGCTTCTCACTGTTTCCGCCCTTACTGTTGTCCTTTTTATGGTAGTCCAGTCCACCAGCGCCATTCTGCAGGGACTGCAGAAGCAAAGGATACCCATGTACACGCTCATTGCAGGCGTGGCATGTAAGATCATGCTCAATTACTTTCTTGTGGGCACCCCGGGGATCCATATTCACGGTGCGCCTGTCTCGTCCATTGTCTGTTACACGGTATCCATGCTGCCCAATCTCTATTTCTGCATCCGCTACACCGGGATCCGGTTCAACTGGAAAGGATGGATCATCCGTCCCGTCATTGCCACGCTTTCCATGGGCGCTGTGGTCTTTGTCCTTCTCAGGCTTCTTCCCCTCTCGCACATGACAACCATTATCGTGCTGCTTGCCGGGGTCGTCACCTACCTGGGCGTGATCTATGCCGTAAAGGGCATTACGCCCCAGGATCTGGCCGCTTTCAAACGGAACAGGAGGAAAAAAGCTTGATCTGTGTTGCTTCCATCGGACCGGGGTCTCCTGATTATCTGACGCAAGCCTGTCTCGAAGCCCTGACAAGCGGAAAAAAAATCGTGTTCCGCACTTCTCAGCACCCGGTGGCAGACTGGCTGGAAAAAAAGCATGTCCCATTTACCTCCTTTGATGCCATGTATGAAACGGCAGACGATTTTGATGCGCTGTATGAGCAAATGGCAGAGGCACTTATGGAGAAAAGCCGGAAGGAAGACATTGTGTATGCTGTCCCTGATCCGGGCTGTGACGTAAGTGTCCAGAAACTTGTCTCCAAAGCTGCAGACATGACCATACTCCCCGGTGTATCCCTTTCATCTTTCTATCTTTCCCAGCTGCCTGCCGGCTCGTCTGCCGCCACCTCCCTGCTCACATACGCCGCCTGCGATTTTTCTCTTCCCTATCCGGATGCACCCTGTCTGATCACGGAAATTTTCACCAGATCGCTTGCCAGCGACCTGAAGCTTGTGCTTTCAGACTGCTATCCGGAGACAAGTCCCGTCGTTTTTTTCAGTACGGAACATGACAGGTGCCGCACTGAGCAGATCCCGCTTTATGAGCTTGACAGGCAGAAACAGTATGACCATCTCACGGCTCTTTATCTGCCTGCTCTGCCGTTTGAGGCGCGTGAGCGCTTTTCATTTCATGATCTGATGCACATTATGCGCGTGCTACGCTCCCCTGACGGCTGTCCGTGGGACCGTGTACAGACGCACGCCTCTCTGCGGCCTTACCTGCTTGAAGAAGCTTATGAGGCAGCAGGCGCCATAGACGAAGAGGATATGGACCATCTCGCGGATGAGCTTGGGGACGTTATGCTGCAGGTCGTTTTCCATGCCGCAATTGCCGAGGCCGCGGGAGATTTCAATGCCACAGACATCGCCACCTCGATCTGCAAAAAAATGATGCGCCGTCATCCCCAGATTTTTGGCGGTGCAAAAGATGCGGTTTCCTGGGAGGAACTGAAAAAAGAAGAGCGCAGATATGCCACTGTCTCCGATTCTCTCAGGGATGTTTCCCGCGCGCTTCCTGCACTGACAAGGGCATCCAAAATTTTTTCCCGCTCCGGTGCCCTGTCAGAACCGCTTGACGCCTGGTTCCGGGAAATTATAAATGGCACAGGCATGGAAGACGGCGATATACTGCTGGCCTGTGTCAGATCGGTCTGCAGGAACCAGCCGGACCCTGAGGCGTTTTTGCACAGGTGCATCGAACGGCTGATCGGACAGTATGAATGGATGGAAAAACAAATTCTGTCCGATGGAAAATCTGCAGAAAGCTTGACATCCCAGGAATTGCATGTATACTGGCAAATGGTCATGAAAAAAATGCATGACTGATTCTAGGATCCCTAGGGGATAATCATTAGGAGGATACTTCATGAACAAGACCGAACTCATTGCCGTACTCGCTGACAAAACTGGACTGCAGAAGCGTGATGCTGAAAAAGCTGTAAACGCCTTTGTTGACATCGTGACGGAATCTCTCATCAAAGATGAAAAAGTCCAGCTCGTTGGCTTCGGCTCTTTTGAGGTAAAGAACCGCGCAGAGCGTACCGCACGCAATCCGCGTACAGGTGAAGTGCTTACTGTTGCTGCTTCCAAGGCTCCTATTTTTAAGGCAGGAAAAGCGTTGAAGGAAGCTGTGAAGTAATTCACGATAGATGCGCAGGCTCCAGCCTGCGCGTTTTTTATATGATGCACCCCGCACCTGACGAATCATGCAGGCGGTCCGAAGCCACACAGGAGGGCCCGTTACTGCTCTTTTCACATCCGGGCCATGCAGCTTTGGACCGGCAGGCCCTGCGCGTGAACGTCAGATTAAAAAAACGTGCCGGTCGGTGCCCGAAAACATACGGGCCGGAAGGTACAGCTATAAAGGAGAATGTTATGCGTCTGGATAAGTTTCTCAAAGTATCGCGTATCATTAAGCGGAGAACAGTGGCCAATGAAGCATGCAGCGGCGGCCGCGTCACGCTTAATGACAAGGTGGCAAAACCCGGCGCAGAAGTGCATGCCGGAGATATTATGACGATCCGTTTTGGTGACAAGCTTGGAAGGTATGAAATTCTTTCCATTCAGGAGACCGTGCGGAAAGATGATGCACAGAACATGTACCGTATTCTCTCTGAGGATGCCGGCATGGCAGAGGCGCGGTCATGATCTGTACGCTCATTCTGGGCGGGGGCAGCGGGACACGCATGCATGCTTCCAAAAACAAAGTTCTGCTCCCACTGGCCGGCGTCCCCATCCTGATCCGTTCCATCTGTGCTTTTGAGGAACTGTCAGACAGGATCATTGTGGTGATCCGCCGTGATGATGCAGCTCAGGCACGGGAAATCCTTGACCGGTATGGCTATTCAGGCATTCAGCTGGTTTATGGTGGCGATACCCGTCAGGCCTCTGTCTATGCGGGCCTTAAAGCGCTTCCTGAAGGCTGCGAATCGGTTATGATCCACGATGGGGCCCGCTGTCTGGTTGACCGTGATGTGATTGAACGGTGCAGGGAGAGCATAGAAAAACATGGCAACGGCATCGCATCCATTCCTGTGACAGATACGATCAAAACGGTGCTGGAAGACGGCCGGGCCGATTATACGCTTGAAAGGGATAAGCTCAGGGCCATGCAGACGCCCCAGGGGTTCCGTGTATCTGACATCATGCAAGCACATGAGTACGCCATGCAGACCGGTTTTATTGGCACTGACGATGCGTCACTCCTGGAGCATATGGGACTACCGGTTTATCTCACAGAAGGAAACACATGCAACATCAAAATAACCAGGCCGGAGGATATGATGATTGCTCAGAACTACATCCAGGCACCGGTACGTATGCATGTGGGCCATGGCTATGATGTCCATCAGCTGGTGGAAGGCAGGCCCCTCATACTCTGCGGTGTACAGATCCCTCATACCCATGGACTTTTAGGGCACTCTGACGCAGATGTGGCCCTTCATGCCCTTATGGATGCTATGCTGGGGGCCTGTACCCTCGGCGATATTGGCCATTTGTTCCCCGATACAGACGGGGCCTACCTGAACATATCCTCCATGATCCTTCTGAAACGTGTCAGAGAAAAGCTGGAAAGCACGGGTGCTTCGCTTGTCAACGCGGACATTACCATCTGTGCACAGAAGCCAAAGCTTGCCCCTTATATCCAGCAGATGCGTGAACAGATCGCGTCCTGTCTGGACATGTCCCCGAATTGTATCTCAGTAAAAGCGACTACGACTGAGCATCTTGGCTTTGAGGGCCGCATGGAAGGCATTTCAGCAACCGCTGTCGTACTTGTTCAGCGCTTTCTCCCGGGAGGTAACACATGATTGCAGTCATAATTATTCTGGCCATCCTGCTGCTCCTTCTTTTCCTGCTGGGGTTCCTGCTGGCCTCCTATTCTCTGCGCATCAAGCGCCAGACACTGGACGAGGCATGGGCCTGGCAGTCTTCCCATTATGATGTGAGCTGGTACGAGGGTCTTGAAAAAGATAACTACACAGTAAAAAGCTATGATGGATACACTCTTCATGTCCAATGGGTCCATAACCCGAATCCAACTGACAAGTATATTCTGATTTCCCACGGCTATACGGATAACCATCTTGGCTCTCTCAAGTATACCAGAATGTACCTCGACCTCGGCTTTCAGGTACTGCTCTATGATCTTCGCGGACATGGTGAAAATGAAGAAACTTTCTGCACATACTCGGTCCGTGAGAGCCATGACCTTGCCTGCCTGATCGAAGACGTGAAGCAGCGCTATAACCCGCGTGTGTTCGGCATACATGGCGAATCGCTTGGCGCGGCCAGTTCCGTAGCATGCCTGAAGTATCATCCGGCAATTGATTTTGTTGTGGCGGACTGCGGCTTCAGCGAAATCACAAGCGTCATGAAAGCAGGTCTGCGTTCCATGCACCTGCCGGATTTTCTGGTCCATATCGCATCGGTGTGTGCCAAGATCCGTTACGGATATTCTTACCGTGAGATGCGTCCCATCGATGCCTTAAAGGACAATGAAGTCCCCATTCTTTTCATCCACGGTCAAAAAGATGATTTTATCCTTCCCTTCCACAGTCAGAATATGTGTTCAGCCACTCACGGATACAGTGAGGTCCACCTGATCCCTGAAGCCACACATGCCGCGTCAGTCCTGTTTGCTCCTGAAGACTATGCGGCGTTTGTCAAGGCGTTTCTCGGAAAAGTCCTGTCCTGAGCCTCAGCCATGAAAAAACAGCGGTCCCGTTGCTGGGACCGCTGTTTTCAGTTCTGTCATTGCGGACAGATTATGCTTCACCATCTGCCGGATGGTCCTGGTTCATGGCGCGCCGCCTTGCTCTTCTTCCTGTTGCCCGCTCATGGCCTGCTTCCGCACTTTCAGTGTTTGCTGTCTGCGGAGCAGGGGCCGGCTGAGAAACGGGAGCCGGTGCGGCTGATGGAGCAGGAGCTGGCTGCACCTGTGGTTTCACTGGAGCAGGATCCGGCCTCTGATAGGGATTCTGACCAGAAGATTCATGGTTCTGAGGGAAAACAGGCTTGTAAGGGGCAGGAGCAGTTTCCCCGCCGGCCGGTTTTGCCGCGCTTGTGGGCCTCCCTGCCGGGTCTGAGGGCTTCCTGGGTGCACTTGATGAATTGGGATACGCCCCGGTCACGGGATGTGCCGCTGCCTGCTGCTGTTTTGCCATCTGGGCTTTCCTCTGCCGTGCCCTTTCTGCGGCGCGCGCCTGGTTGCGCTTGCGTACGACAAGCACATAGCCGACGCCGGCTCCTGCGATCAGCAGGCCAATGACCCATCCCCAAGGGAAACCGCGGGATGTCTTATCCTTGATTGTTTCCACATCTATGGTTGTTGGCAGGGCCAGAGGGGAAAGAGAAGGGGAAGCCACAGGTGTCTGTATGGCTGCGATTTCTGGCGTCGTGGAAACTGTGGGTGTAGGTGTGGTGAGAGGTGTTGCTGTCATGGTGGGGAGCGGCGCGGTTGTCGCTATAGGCGCCCATGTCTGATAGGTGACATTCACACCGCTGGACGGATCGGTCCAGGTCCTGACATTGGCATCTTCCTGAGAAATGATTGG
>CAMNGW010000124.1 GCA_946538615.1 uncultured Clostridia bacterium | reverse complement strand
GTCGAGCAGGATACCCGGTACCGGATCGAATCCTCCGGCCTTTCGGACTACGACGACCTTTACGCCCAGTTCAATCATATGATCGATCATATTGAGACGCTGGCCGCCCAGCTTTATGAGGAGAAATACCGGGCCCAGAAGGCGGAGCTCAAGCAGCTGCAGATGCAGATCGATCCGCATTTCCTTTATAATACCCTGTATATGATTTACCGGATCGCCCAGAGCGAGGGAAACCCGAGCATTGCGAAGCTCAGCCTGAACCTGAGCAACTATTACCGGTATATTACCAAGATGCCGGAGCAGATCGTTCCCCTGCGGGACGAGATCCGGCACGTGACCAACTATCTGGAGATTCAGCGGATCCGCTTTACGCCGCGGATCCGTGTCGAAATCAGTGAGCTGCCGGAGGAGATCGCCGGGGAGATGATCCCTTCCCTGATTATCCAGCCGATCGTTGAAAACGCGTTCCAGCATGGGGTGAAGGATCTGGAAAAGGACGGGCTGGTTACCCTCGGGTATGAGGTGGAGCCTTCGCTGTTCCGGGTGATCGTTTCCGATAACAGCGGCAAGATGACGCAGGAGAGTGTCCGGAGCCTCTGGGCGCACGTCACGGATCCGGAGAGCCCGGATTCTAGCGCCCTGTGCAATCTTTACCGCCGGCTGAAGCTGTATGAGAATATCGGGAACGTGCTGGAGCTCCGGTGCGTAAACAACGGTCTGACGGCCGTTCTGACATTCGTACGGAAGGGGGAGAAGCATGCGGACGCTGCTGATCGTGGATGACGAGATGCTGATCGCCGACAGTCTGCGGGATATGCTGGCGAAGGCCTTCGAGGGGCGGCTGAACGTGATCTGCCGCTATTCGGCGGCTGGCGCCCTGCAGGCCGCGGAGGATGCCCCGGTGGATGTGCTGCTGACGGATATCAATATGCCGAACATGTCCGGGCTGGAGCTCCACCGCGCCCTGCAGGCGAAGTTTCCCTCCTGCCTCGCGGTCTATCTGACCGGTTATTCGGACTTCGAATATGCCCGGACCGCCCTGGAACAGCATGCCTTTGCCTATATCCTCAAAGGCGAGGGGGATGACGTGGTGATCGCCACCGTTGAGCGGGCGCTTGAGACGGCGGCGGAAGCGGAGCGGAGAACGCCCGCCGGAGCGGCGAAAGCGGAAAGCGGAAGCGGGGCAGGGGATCCGGCTGAGAAGAATGCCATGGAAGAGGGAGCCGACGAAAGCGGCGAGGAAGGCCCAAGCCGGATCCGGTCCCTGGAGGAATATATCCTGAATCACCTGAACGAGGATCTGTCCCTGAACCGTCTGGCGGAGTTCTCCCATTTTCATCCGGCTTATCTGAGCCGGATGTTCAAGGAGATGACCGGGATGACCGTTGGGGATTTTATCAACCGGACCCGGCAGGAGAAGGCGGAAAACCTGCTGAAGAAAAGCCGCCTGACGGTGCTGGAGATCTCGCGGGAGATGGGCTTTGCCACGGACAACTATTTCTGCCGGTGGTTCCGGAAAAGAACCGGGATGAGTCCCCATACCTTCCGGGAGAGGAACCGGGAAAGGTAAGAAGTATGACGCCTTATCCTCATGGTTTATTCGGGACCAGGCTGGAACTGCAGGCTTATGGAAACGGACCGGCCCCGGTTAATCCGCCATCAGCAAATGCCCCGGGAGATATGTCCCGGGGCTCTCCTTGCATGGTCCTACTGTTCGGTGAATGCTCCTGCAATGTCTCCAACAGGACGGGAAACAGGATCTGACGGAGTGGTATCCCGCGGAACAGATTGCAGAAGCAGTTCTTAACAGCCTTCTGTTCCGGACCATTGTGTGGCCCGCCTTCCCTGTACGGGACAGTTAAGGAAACCGGCCACTGCATGAACTGTCAGGTCAGGGACCTTCCATGGTCCCCCCGCTCCGGAGAACTGTCCAGGAGAGCGACGGAATGGGAAGGGTAACGCCTTTCCGTGACACACTTTCATGAGACAGGAAGCTGAATCAGGGCATCCTGAGCGATGGGTCCAATCCGTGACAGGTACCGTTATGCTCCGTCGTCCAGAGCCTGGGCCTGAACTGATCTGCACATCATCGTACTGACAAGGATGCTGTCCTGGGACAATGTGTCCTGTGCATCGTCCGTTTTGTTCGGGTCCCGCACTGCGGCACGGAACAGCAGGCAGTAGGCCAGCATGATCATCTGTGCTTTTGACTCCTGACGGAGATATTTGCCTGCAAAATCGATATAGTTCGGGAACCATGGCTCACAGCCTATGTCCAGAAGCGACTGGGCTACCCCGGCGGATGGGCCGCTGTCCCTCAGAGACGCCATTGTCTTCAGTGCGATCCCACTGTCCTGGATCCCGGCGTGAAGCATCCTGTGCCATTCACGGTACAGTTGGAACAGATAAATAAGCCATACAATAAAGCCGCTGCAGATACGCAGCAGCTTTATCTTGTATAAGGGCCTGCTATATCATGATCCAGAAGATTTCCCACGGCCCGGAACAAAAAACGCCCGCCTCAGGGACAGGTTGGGCAGGCCATGGACCTGAAACCCGGGACAGGCTTCAATCTGTTCACATGCATTGCCGGCTCCCGCCACAGCATCCGGCCGGCCTTCCCATAGCAGCTCTGTGCGGTCTGCCAGAGTACGGGAATGAAGAGGCCTGCGGAAGCTGTTATGATGTGGCATTCCCTCAATCTTTCTCCGGGTCGAAGCGCAGGCGGTAGGCACAGGCGCTGGCCCCTTCGGAAACGGCGGAGCTGCGGTCATAGCGGATGTGCCTGAAGCCCTGGGAATACGTCTTGTCCATATGGCAGATGCACAGGACGGCTTTTTCATTGCCCAGCTGCTTGGCCAGTTCGTGATAGGGGCAGGAAAGAATATCCACCCCGTACATCTCAGGCGGTTCGGACACGATCCGGCTCCGGTAGCCGAGCTTTTCGCTGCCCGCCTTTTTCATGATGCTGTCCACGTGACGCCATACAAGGCGGTCAGCGCCGGGCAGGCTTGTGAGAGCGTGGATGATACGGGCAAAGCGTTTTCCCATTCCTTCGCCATAACTGTTCAGAAGCGCCTGTGCATCTTTCCCACGGCTCTCCAGCGCACGGTAAAGCGCCACGGCCGGGAGCACCATGGCCCCCTTGTGCCGTTTAAGTTCCGGCTGCGCGGCCAGGATGTGCTGGTATTCCTTCCCGGCGCTGTCCCAGATCTGATTGCCCTCGTCTTTGCCAAAGCCCGCTCTGAGCTTTTTGTGAAAGCCCCGGAAGAACCATTGTCTGTTCAGTGGGTTCACAGACTCACCCCGCTTCCGGGTGGAAGGCACAGATGCCTTCCGGATACGCGCATGCATTTCAGCATTTTACTCATTCTGCCTCCTCTTTGTGGGCGTGCGGGCAAATCTGGTGGTGCCGCGGGATGGCATGTCCTTCGCCGAGCTTTTGTCCATCCGGATGTCTGGCTGCGGCTGTTCCACCATCAGCGCCTGCCCCGGGATGTCTCCCTGCATGGTCCTTCTGTCCGGTGAAGGTCCTGTCATCCATCCGCCAGGACGTGACGGCGGGGTATCCCGCGGAACGGATCACAGAAGCGGGCCTTAACAGTTTTCTGTTCCTGGCCATCGCGTCCTTTGCGGCCAGGAATCTCCGCGGCCTTCCCTGCAGGGAACACACGTTATCTTCGTGTCCTTTCCGTACCGCCCGGCATGGCAAGGGAAGGATCACTTTCTTGCCAGCACCCGGATCCATGGCCTGGAAGCATGGTGGTTGGAGCGGACTTCAGAGAACCCGGCCTTCCGCAGGGCCGTCTCAAGGTCCTGTATGGTGCAGCACTTCATGCCGTCGATGATCTTTTCAAACTTCTGCCCGGTCCGGTCCATGCCGTCTGACTCATTGCAGATGAGGAAAAGCCCGCCCGGTTTCAGAATGTCCGCGACCCCTGCAAAGCATGTTTCAAGTCCGGGCCAGAAATAGACTGTTTCAAAAGCGGTGGCCAGGTCAAAGGTGCCTGAGGGCAGCGTGAGATGGGACACATCTCCCTGCTTTACTTCGCAGCGGCCCGCTGAAATCATCTGCTGATTGTAAGCAGTCGCTTTCTCAACGGACAGGGGAGAGTAGTCGATGGCCGTCACATGGGCAGCCGGGTATATCCTGAGCAGTTCACCCGCGTTGCGCCCGGCGCCGCAGCCAAGGTCCACGGCCCTGTCAGGCAGTACGTCCGGAAGGTACGAAAGGCCCCAGTCGGCCATTCTGGCGTGGCCCGGGTTCATGCTGGTGAGCATCAGCTTTCCGAGAAAACCCTCAGGATTGCGCGTCTGGTTCACAAAGTTCCTGAACAGTCCCATTCCCATACCTCATTTTTTAAACCTGATCCTGACAATGACCATTTTCACTGCGCTGTCGCAGAAACGGATCATCAGCCTGTGAAAAGCACTGACCTGGTGATAAATGTCCCGGTAGCCGCGCATATAACTCCTGGATGTGACGGAAGCGAAACGGCTGCTCCATGCTTTCAGCTCATCTGCGCTGTCCAGCGAGAAATACGCGTCAACCCTGCTGATCCCTGCCTCCTTCAGCCAGGTCTTTGTCATCAGCCTGGCACCGCGTCTGTTGCAGGCGTCAAAAACGAGTACCGCTCCGGGAAAGGACCGCGCCATCTGCCTGAAGAGTTTTTTCACATCGTCTGTCCTGAAATAGTAGAACACGCCGGACGCACAGAACACTGCGTATGGCTCATGAATCTCATCCATCCACCTGAAGTCGTTCAGGTCGCAGGCCAGGTTCTTTTCCCTCTCCCCGGCGGGGAGCAGCGCATTGCGTATGGCAATCACGTCGGGCATGTCGATATTGTAGCCCTTGCAGGTGCCGTTATCACATTTGCGGAAGGTGTCATCCAGGCCGCAGCCCAGGTTCACCACAGCGGCTCCCGGGTGATCTTTCAGATAATCCTTCACTTCACAGATGATGTCATACTGGCGCTGTGCCACCTCCAGGGCCCCGAAGAGCCCTGCCGCGCTTTCCATCTTCTTTCCTTTTTCCGCGAAATCATAATCCAGCATACCGCAGATGCGCTGCGCCTCCGGATCGCTGAAAAGGTGCGGGAAGCGCTCTGAGCAGACCTTCCGGCCATAGAGCGGAATGACCAGGGTTTCCTGAACGGTATTTTTCTCAATATGGTACTTCATGTCTCCTCCTTCAGAGGCCGGGCAGCTGACAGCATATTCCGGAGCTGTCCATTGGATGGGATGTACCCCGGGTAAGGCGGGACCCTGCCATACGTTCACAGAGGAAAAAGATACAGCAGGGAAAGGGGAGCGGGAGCCGCAGTCCTCTTAAGCTGCGGAACCGTGTTCGTCTTTATGCGCATCTATGATGGGGCGGTACCCCTTCCAGCATAAAAAGGCGAATACGGCAGTGAGCACAGCACCGCCCAGCATCCACAGCGGAAGGCTGCCATTGCATCCTGTGCACCAGCCCCAGAGGGCCACGGGGACGCCCAGGGCGCCGCCAAGGGTAAGGGCACCGAAGCCGCGGAGCACGCGCACCCGGGGAAGCACACGGCCCAGTCCTGCGGCCCGCTCGCAGATCAGTTCTGTCACACCCAGCAGCATAAGAAGCGCCGGCAGTACGGCAAGGACGGAAAAGCGGGAGGCGCCATCTTTGAGGCACAGCACGGTGCAGACGGTCCAGATGATCCACCCCACATTGCCGGGAACGTCAAAGGCCCACCACTGGGCATCGGAAAGCTTCATTTCATGCATATCCTGCATCCGTCAGCTCCCTTTCTTTTTCAGCAGGACCGTCCGTGCACGCTCCTGTGTGTCATCGTCCTCCACATAGCCGTCATAGGGCGCTTCCGGATCGGTGTAGTGACTGGTAAAAGGTCTGCAGATTTCCTGACGGTGGGCGAAAACGAAATCCAGATCATCCGTCCAGCCGGTATGGCCGGTGATGACGGAGATGGGCCGTTTCCGGGAACGGATGTTCTGCTCCAGCTTTTCCAGGGAGCGCACCGCCAGACGGTTGTCCTCAGCAAGGGTGCTGATGAAGCTGTACCCGCCGTCAGCGCCGAACCAGATGGTGTCGCCGGTGAAAAGGTACTGGTCATCGATCAGGTACACCATGTGCCCCCATGTGTGTCCGGGCACCAGGATGCACTCGACCCGGATGCCGCCGATGTCCAGCACCTGTCCGTCGGTGAGCAGCACCCGCTTATTGTCCGTTTTCACCATGGGCAGCCAATAGAAACCGTGGAACACCTTGCGCCTTACTTCGCCGGTCAGGTAGCGGTTCTCCGTCTCGCCGATGTACACCGTGGCGTTCCTGAAGAGCTGTTCACTGTCTGTTTCCAGCGCGCCCATGTGGTCCGTGTCCTGGTGGGTGATCAGGATATGCTCAATGGAACCGGGGCTGATATCCAGCCAGCTCATTTTTTCCCTGAGCCTTGCGTAGTTGTATCCCGCGTCAATCATGATGGTGGTGCCGTTTTTGGTATAGAAGAAAATATTGGCCACCCATTCCCTGACGCATGCCACGTTTTCATTGATCCGGCCGGTGTTCAGGGGCTTGAAAATCGCCCTGCCCCTGAACAGGGCACTCATGGATCTCTTCTGATTGTCCGAATCCTTCCTTGCCATACGGGTCCTCCTCTTATATGGGCATTGATATGTTCTCACAGATGGCCTTCAGCGCAGGAGAAGGGGACTGCTCCCTTTCTGACCCTGACCATCCGCGGGCAGGAAGCTTCTGCACGGAACGCTTTTCCCTGCCGTTTTTCCCGACTGCCTCTTTGTGAAGGGCGATGAGGAACATCAGGCTCTGTCCGCTCTGCGATGTCCTGTGTGTTCTGAGTACGCGCTTTTTGCAGGACGGCATTTCCATGCCGGGGAATATCATCTGACGATGTCCGGGCAGACGCGGACGTTCTTCATGATGTGCCTCCGCAGATGATCCTGCCCGGCTGTGTGCCCTGTCTGCTGTCCGGGAAAGGACCGGGTATGTCGTTTGTACAGGCCCTCCGCGAAGGAAAGACGGGACGCACCGATGTTAGGAGTTTCTAACCTGCCGTCAGAAAGTAACACCCACCATATGCACATCCAATGCGGAAATACGTGATGGGCGGATATAAGTTAGTCAACCCTTACTATTATAACAGAGGAAATTCATCTGAGCAAGGCCAATCCAAAACACGGACCGTCATATGTCTCTCATGATGTCCGGCAGACGGGATCAGAAAAAAAGCCTGTGCAGTGCTTCTGGCATGGAACGGAACATCATCTGCACCACGGTCTGGGCGGGCGTGATGTTGTCCTTCATCAGCCACTCCCGTATCATGCCGACCGCGCCATAGCAGTACAGCCGGATACTGTAGAGCAGCTGGGTATCCCCGCCTTCTCCGGGCCTGTTCATGGTCCCGGTGGACAGGGGGCTCCTGTGAAGTCACATGGTGAGTTGCCCTGAATCTTCATGTCCGGCATCCGTCCGGTGCCCTGTGAAACGCACAGCCTCCTGAAAATATTCTCTGTTTCTGCCTGCATCCTTGCAAAAAAAAACGGATTGCTTGTACATTTGGAAGCAGAAACCGGAACAGCTCATCGCGTAAAACAGGGTGGAAAAGGGGAATGACTGATGAAAAACTGCAGAAAGATTGTATTTGTTCTGGTTAGCATGCTGGTGGTTCTGCTGGCTGTGACCGCTCAGGCCGACGGCATTCTGGAAGATCCCAATTTTCCGGATCCGGCATTCCGGAACGCGCTGGACCGGATGTATGCGGACGGTGGGCACTATGTGGATTTTTACCATATCAGGGAGCTCCATCTTGATTCATGGAACATAACGGACATTACAGGGATCGAGTTTTTCCCGAACCTGGAGGAACTGTATATCGGAAACAACAGAATCACATCACTGACCCCTCTGGAGCAGTGCACTAAGCTGAGGGTGCTGGATTGTATGGGCAATCCGCTGAATGTCGTTAACATGGCACCTTTTTCCAATCTGCAGGGTCTGTACTGTTCCGGAGAGCAGCTGAAGGTTCTGGCCATAGCAGGGAGCAAACAGACGCTGAAAAATCTGTATATTTCGGACGTGGGCTTTGCCTCTCTGGAATTAAGTGGCTTCACTGTGCTGGAGAATTTTACCTGCGGCAGCGGCGGAAAGCTTACAAAATTGACTTTATCCGGAAACCCGCTGCTGGAAAATCTGTATTGCAGCAGCCCGCTGACAAGCCTGAACATATCGTCCTGCCCGAAACTGAGCCGGATCACCCTTGACGGGTGCCGGTTCCCCTCGCTTTCCATCAGCGGCCTTGAGGCCCTGGTCAATCTGGATTGCATGAACAACACTGTACCCATGTCGGATCTGACAGTTTCAGACTGCCCATCGCTCGAGGAAATGAACTGCGAGAACAGTCAGGTGGGTGCCATCCACATTTCAGGGTGCGGGGAGCTGTTTGGTCTTAACTGCGCAAACAATAACCTGACCAGCCTTGACGGGATCCCAACGCTGTATGTTCTCGACTGCTCGGGCAACAGGATCTCGCAGCTGGGTTCCTGTCCGGAGCTCCTTGAGCTGCACTGCCAGGACAACAATCTGACATCCCTTTCGGTCCCGGAGAATGTTTATATCCTGGACTGTTCCCGGAACCGGCTGAATGCGCTGAACGTGAGCCAGTGCCCGGCGATGGAGGTCGTGCTGTGCACAGATAACGGACTGACCAGCCTGGACATCAGCGGATGCGGCGTGCTGGACTGGCTCCATGCATACGGCAACAACCTGACAGGCCTCGAGATCGGCGGCACAGGACTGGACGAAACACAGGGGATTATCCGGACGGTATACGAAAACAGGGTTGTGATGATGTACGGCAGTCTGTTCTTTGATACTGGTACGACTCTGCTGAAAAACGGTACAGTACTCTATGAGCCGGATGCAAATGAGCTTCCGCTGCCAACCTTTTTCCTGCCTGCCAACCTGACTGTGATCGAAAGCGAGGCATTTTCCGGCATCGCGGCAGAATCTGTATACATTCCTGGAACGGTAGAAACGATCACGGGGGATCCCTTTGCCGGAGCGCATGTGAAATATATTTACGGGTACTACTTTACAGAGGCGGAAAGCTTTGCCAATGCGCACGCTGACAGATACACATTTGTCCCCCTGGTGCAGAGCAGCCATTAAGGCACCCGGATTATGACGTGCTTTTCTCCGGAGCGGCCATTTTTGGCAGGAGCTGATCCGGCTCCTTCATGAGGATAACACCGAGGGCTGTTTTCAGCGCTGACCGTGTGAAAAGCTCATCCTTTCTTATGAAACAAAAAAAACGTTGGAAGCTACCACGAAAAAAACCAGCAACACTGAAGAGCAGACGCCTCTGTCTGCTCTTTTTGTATGAGTGTCCACGACATACTGGCATATCAGCCGGGGACAGTTTTCCGACAAATGACGATCCGAATCATCTGACAATAAAGATGAAGGCGTGCCGCGATAAGCGACACGATTTTTTTGTTTCCGGCCCAGTAGTCATTGAACGGAAAACTGGATGTGATCTTGTCGGGAATCACCAGGGAAAGACCGTCTGAAAAAATTTTCAAAAAGTGGTTGACAAGCATATAGAGGCATGCTAAGATGCAATCAACGGTTACATGAACGTTAATGTTATCGTTCATGTTTACCAAAATGTACATTTTTATTTCCAGGTAAGCCCTACAATTTTAAAGGAGGAAGACCCTATGAAGAAGCTGTTCTCTCTGCTGCTCGCCCTCTGTCTGCTGCTCTCTGTGATGTCCTTTGCATCCGCCGCAGACACCACCACCCTGACCATGTGGACATTCATTGCCCAGCACCAGGAATTCTTTGA
>CAMNGW010000123.1 GCA_946538615.1 uncultured Clostridia bacterium | reverse complement strand
TAATGGTTTTCCCGGGATCATAGCCAAAGCGGACATGGCTGAGCTCAACGTCGCCGGACACATCGGTCAATACGGCAGCGCCCTCCTTGTCATGAAGCTCTTCCTCCTCATCCAGGAGGGTGAACACACGGTCGGCTGCGGCCAGGGCGGAGTAGAGTTCATTGATGATATTGGCGATTTCGTTGATTGGGCCGGAGAACTTGCGTGAATAGAGGACAAATGAAGAAATGGAACCGAGGGTGATATGGCCGCCCATATAGAGTACTGAACCGAGAAGCGCGATGAGGGCAAGGGTGATGTTATTGATGGAACCCATGGTAGGGCCGATGGTCACACCGAAGCGGTCGGCGTCATAATAGGCCTCGGCGGCATCGGTGTTGATTTTGTCGAACCTGTCCTCCACACTGTTCTCATAGGCGTAAGCCTGGATGGTTTTTTGCCCCGAGAGCATTTCCTCCACAAAACCGTTCATGATGCCGTAATTTTTTGAACGTTTCCGGTAGCGCGGCTGTGTGATCTGACGCATTTTCGAAGCATAGATAATGGCGGCAGGTACAGAAAAGAGAGCCACAATGGACAGAGGCAGGGAGATGGAGACCATCATGGCCACTGAACCGATCACCGTGACAAGGCTTGTCAGGATGGACACGATATCCGTGGACATGCAGGTGGAGACCACATCAATGTCATAGCTCACCCGGGAGATGATGTCCCCGGCCTGGTTGCGGTCAAAATAGCCCACGGGCAGGCGCATGAGCTTGTCAAAGACACTCTGGCGCATCCTGTTGGCGACACGCTTGGAAATATTCATCATCAGGGCATGGATGCCGATGGTCAGAAGGGAAGAGAAAATATAACAGAGCAGCATCCGGCTGGCAAAGTACCTTACTTTGTCAAAGTCGACGTTCCCTTTCCCTGCTGCGGCTTCATTGATGGCGGAACCTGCGAGGCTCGGCCCCCAGAGGGCAAGGAGGTTGGAGAGGATGCACAGGAGAGCGACAAGGAGGATCAGATACCGGAAGGGACCGAGGAAGCGCAGCATGCGGCGGAATGTTCCTCTTGAATCCTTGGGCTTGTGCATGATGGAATCGCGCCGTGCCAATCAGTCCACCTCCCCCATCTGTGTCTTGTGGATTTCGCAGTAGACCGGGCAGGTTTTCAGCAGCGTCTCATGGCTGCCGTAGCCTATGACGTGCCCTTCGTCCAGCACGAGGATCTGGTCAAGGTTCATAATGGAGGAGACCCGCTGGGCAATGACGATATTTGTGGTATCCGCATGATGGGTACGGATGGCTTTCCGCAGCTGGGCGTCTGTCCGGTAGTCGAGGGCAGAGCTGGCGTCATCGAGGATCAGGATTTCCGGTTTGGCGGCAAGAGCACGGGCTATAAGCATGCGCTGCTTCTGGCCGCCTGAGAAATTCGCGCCGTGGATCACGGCAAGGTGCTCATAGGCGTCATCATAACTTTCCACGAATTCCTGGGCCATGGCGTCACGTGCTGCAAAGCGCATGGCTTCCGCTGTGATGTCACGTCCAAACGTGATGTTCTCACGGATGGTGTCCGCGAAAATGACGTCGTTCTGAAAAACAACGCCAAAGCGCCGGTGCAGATCATCCGGGGCATAGGTCCTTACATCCTTCCCGTCGACAAAGATATGGCCCTGCTGAGGGTCATAGAAGCGCATAAGAAGGTTGACAACGCTTGTTTTTCCTGCTCCTGTTGCTCCGATGATCCCCAGGGAGCCGCCCCTGGGAATGGAGAAACTGATGTCGTCCAGACATTTCTGCCGCTGTGACCCCGCAAAAGCGGCGGCATCGTGTGCGGAAGCATAGGCATCATATGAAAAGGAGACATGGTCGAAAATGATGAAGTCTTTTCCGGGACAGGGGGCAGCCTCCGCATCTGGGACCGGCGACAGGAGCTGAGGGATGTCTACGACCTGTTCAATGCGTTTGGCACTGGCATTGGCTTTGGAGAGCATCATAAAGATCCTGTTCAGCCCCATGACGCCCATAAGGATCATATTAAAATAGGTCAGGAACGCAAGAATGACACCCGGTTCGGTCAGACCGTCGTTGACCCGCCGGGCCCCGATGAGGACCACAAGGGTGAGGCCAACGTTGAGGAAAAAGGTGACGATTGGCCCGGGAAGTGCCATGATCATGCCGGCCCTGATGTCCCGCCTGGTTGTCTCGTCATTGACTTCGTGAAAGCGCCCGATCTCATAGGATTCTCGTGAAAGGGCTTTGACAACGCGGATCCCTGTGATGTTTTCACGCATGACGCGTACCACGTCATCCATACCCTGCTGGACTTTTTCATAGAGCGGAATGCCTTTCATGGAAACAAAGACGACAAGGACGATCATGACAGGTGCCATGATACAGAGGATGGAAGCCAGTCCCCGGTCCATGGTCAGCGTGATGGTAATGCCGCCCATAAGCATGATCGGGGCGCGTATGCCGATGGTCTGAATGGACTGGATGAAGGACTGGACATTGTAAGAATCCGATGTCATACGGGAGATCAGCGAAGGGAGACCGACATCGTCAACCTGGGAACCTGACAGATTGAGTGCAGCATGGAACAGGTCCCGTCTGATTTCGTAAGTGCTCTCTTTGGCTGTCCTGACAGACAGGCGATTGGCATTGACATTGATAAAGCGTACAGCGACAGCCAGGAGAAGCATGACGGCTCCCCAGCACAGTACGGGGACCATTTCCTGCAAAGGGACGACATGGTCAATGAGATGTTCCATGACATACGGGATCAGAAGCTCAAGCGCAGTCCCGCTTAATTTAATGGCCATGACTCCACTGATTCGCTTTACATATTTTTTCAAATAACGCCATAAAAAGCGCAAGTGCTGCACCCCCTTGTGTTTTGCAGGCATTGTAACATGCCCCCCAAAAAAGTCAATCAGACCTGACTTGCATTCACAGTGAAAGCAGGTAAAATGTTACAGAAAAATAACTGGAGGTTACACGATGAAAGAGATATGGCGGGCAAAGACAAGACCTGCGGCACGCAGGGAGAATCAGTATTTCTGGCGTGATATCCGTATCACTGTTCTGATGGATGGGCTTGTCCGGTTCGAGAAAGGAAGCACCACCGATAAAGCGACCCAGCGGGTCTGGTTCCGTGACATGCCCCCTGTCCCTTACACGGTCCATGAGGGAGAGACAGAATGCACCATCCAGCTCCCGGGCGTGGCGATCTGCCTGGATCAGGAACTTGAGCATTTTACCTGCACATGGAAAGATCAGTCATGTCTGCAGGACCTCCCTGTGCTTCCCGGAACATGCCGTACGCTGGACTGCTGCGACGGGGAATGGCACCTGAACTTCGGCAAGGGGGCGCCCACGGCAGAAAAGATTGAGCTTACGGACGCTGTGGTTTCGGCACAGGGCTATACCATACTTGACGACAGTGATTCCCTTCTGCTTGAGGAAGACGGAACACTCACTCCAAGGGAGAAAAACGGAAAGGACCTGTACATCTTTGCCTTTGGGCACCGGTATCGCGAGGCCCTGAAGGCATTGTATGGACTTTGCGGTCCAACGCCTGTGATCCCAAAGTATGCTCTGGGCAACTGGTGGAGCAGGTACCATGCCTATACGGCGGAGGAATATCTGGATCTGATGCATTCGTTTCTGGAAAGGAACATTCCTTTTACCGTTGCGACAGTTGATATGGACTGGCACCCTGCCCATGATCTTCCCGGAGATGAGGACGGGTGGACCGGGTACAGCTGGAACAAGGACCTCTTCCCGGATTACAGGGCTTTCCTGAAGGCGCTTAAAGATATGCAGCTCCATATTACCCTGAACCTCCATCCGGCCCTTGGCGTCAGGTGGTTCGAGGATCAGTATGAAGAAATGGCCAGGCGCATGCACTTGGACCCGGCTACCCGCAAGAGCATAGCTTTTGATATGACGGATCCTGATTTTGTGGAAGCCTATTTTGAAGTGCTGCACCATCCCTATGAGGAGGACGGTGTCGATTTCTGGTGGATCGACTGGCAGCAGGGGACCAGATCAAGGGTCCCGGGACTTGATCCGCTGTGGCTGCTCAATCATTACCACTATCTGGATAACAGCAGGAAGGGCGACGGGCTCATTCTTTCCCGCTATGCCGGGATTGGTTCCCACCGGTACCCGCTGGGCTTTTCAGGGGACACCTCAATTACCTGGGATACTCTCCGCTCCATGCCGAAATTTACGGCGTCAGCCAGCAATGCGGGCTACACCTGGTGGAGCCATGATATCGGCGGACATCAGATGGGTTATAAAGATGATGAACTGTACGTCCGGTTCATCCAGTTCGGTGTTTTCAGCCCAATCAACCGGCTGCATTCCACCTGCCTTGACCTGCTCAGCAAGGATCCTTCTGCCTATCATGGGGGGAAGGGGGAGATAGCGGAGCGCTATCTGAGGTTGCGTCACAAACTGATTCCGCTGCTGTATACAGCAGGGCTGCGCACCCATGAGGAAGGTCTCCCGCTCATTGAGCCGATGTATTATGAGTGGCCTGAAGAGCGGGAAGCTTACAGGTGCGAGGGGCAGTACCTGTTTTGCCAGCAGATGATCTGTGCCCCGGTCACAGAACACACGAGGGAGGGCGGCATGGCCATCAAAAAGGTCTGGCTCCCTGAGGGTGAATGGACAGATGTTTTCACCGGGGATACGTATCGCGGCGGCAGATGGGTGACTATGGCAAGGTATCTTGATACGTTCCCGCTCCTTGCCAGGCCGGGCACTTTCTTTATACTGGACGACACATGGCCGGAGAACTGTGAAGCAGTGAACCGGATTGCCGGCCCAAAGGCTTTAAGGGTCGGAGTCTTTTCCGGTGAAGGACGCTATATACTCAGGGAAGACCCGGGAAAGACGGTCTTTGAGATGCACAGGGAAGGTGTATGGGACACGGTATCTTTTGAAATGGACAGCACGGTACGCGACATCACGCTGGATCTGAAGAATGTATATGACGGTGAAGTAACTGTCACCTGCGATGGTGCCCCCTTCCCATTCACATGCCGGCACATGGGTACAACGCAGGTCGTGCTCAGGGCATGCGAACCGGGAAAGCACTTTGAGGTCCGGGTCAGGGAAAGAAAAAGCGAACAGGAAAAATGGACAGAGCGCCTTAAGCATGTTTTTGTCGGGCTTGAGATGGACAACCGGGAAAAGCAGACAAGGTTCGAAGAGCTCTCACGGGCAACCCGGGAAGCAGAATATATGGCGCGCTTACAGCTTTGGACCATGCCTGAGACATGGAAAATCAGGCTGATGGAACTCATGCCTGAAGGTGAAATGGAGGAACATGCACATCCATGACGTTTGAAGCACTGACAGAACTTCAGCAGAGCCGGTATGTACTCATTGATCTGCGGGACGAAACAGCTTTCCTGTATGATCATATCCCCGGGGCCGTACAGGTCCCGGACCTTCTGGAGCAGGCAGAAAGAAAGACCATTCCCCAGAGTCTTTCGGCCCGGAAAATGATCCTCTATTGTATGCGCGGGATACAAAGTGAAGAAGCAGCAGAAACACTGCGCGAAAATGGCTATGACGCGGAATCTCTGGAGGAAGGCTTTTCCGGTTACATACGCAGGAGCCTTTCCATGGAGTCCCGGCAGGCAGAGATTGAGGAAGGCATACGGAGGGTGCGGAGGTTCCATGAAAAGCTCTTCAGTCCTTTCGCCCGTGCCGTAAGGGATTTTCAGCTTGTGAACGCAGGGGACAAGGTTGCGGTATGCATTTCCGGAGGAAAGGATTCCATGCTTATGGCCAAGCTCTTTCAGGAATTGCAGCGCTGCAGAAAAGTTCCCTTTGAACTGGTCAATCTGGTCATGGACCCGGGCTACACGGAACTCAACCGCATGGTCATAGAGAAGAATGCCAGGATGCTTGGCATCCCTGTCACCATTTTTGAAAGCCCGATCTTTGATACGGTTGATACTCTGGATAAGCAGGCCTGCTATACCTGTGCCAGGATGCGGCGCGGCTATCTCTATAAGAGGGCAAAGGAACTGGGCTGCAATAAGATCGCACTGGGGCACCATTATGACGATGTGATTGAAACAATCCTTATGGCTATGCTCTGGGGCGGACAGTATCAGACCATGATGCCAAAGCTTCATTCTGAACATTGGGAAGGCATGGAGCTGATCCGGCCCATGTACTATATCCGGGAATCTGAAATCAAGGCATGGCGGGATCATTATGGCCTGCACTTTCTGCAGTGTGCCTGCCATTTTACACAGACCTGTTCAACATGCCGTGACGACGGGACGAGCGGGTCGAAGCGCATGGAAACCAAACGCCTCATTGAAAGGCTCAAAGAAACCAACCCTCAGGTCGAGGCTAATATCTTTAACAGTATGTTCAATATCAATGTGGATACCGTGATCTCATACCGCAAGGACGGTGTGCAGCACCATTTTCTGGATGATTATGAATGAACAAAAGAAGTGCAGCACCCTTGTGAAAAATGCGGTAAGATGACAGGGAGAATAAATGCACAGGGGGAGAAAATATGAATTTCGTATTTATTTCACCGAATTTTCCGCATACTTACTGGCAGTTCTGCGACAGGCTGCGGCGCAACGGTGTCAATGTTCTGGGTATTGGCGACAGTTCGTATGATGCCCTTGAAGAAAAGCTGAAAGCTTCTCTGACAGAATATTACAGGGTGGATTCGCTGGAGAACTATGATGAAGTCTACCGTGCCACGGCCTATTTTGCCTTCCGTTACGGAAAGATTGACTGGATCGAATCCCTCAATGAATACTGGCTGGGACAGGACGCACAGCTGCGTACGGCGTTCCATGTGACAACAGGGATCCAGGCTGACAGGATTGATTTCATTAAAGAAAAATCCAGAATGAAACAGATCTATCTGCAGGCAGGGATCCCAACGGCAAAGCAGCACAAGGTGACTGACCTTCCCAGTGCAAGGTCCTTTCTTGAAGAAGTCGGCTATCCTGTGATTGTCAAACCTGATATCGGAGTTGGCGCCACGAACACATGGAAGCTTGAAAATGATGGGGACCTTGAACGGTTCTACAGCGCTTTGCCCTCCGTTCCTTATGTCATGGAAGAGTTCATCGAAGGGGAAATCTGCTCATACGATGCGATTACGGACAGCCATTGCGATATTCTTTTTGAAACAATGACAGTCTGGCCGCCGGTCATGGATATTGTTCTTAAGGACCTGGACCTGCAGTATTATACATGCCCGCGGGCACCTGAAGCCCTGAGCGCATTAGGAAAGCGGACAGTAAAAGCCTTTGGCGTATCGAGCCGTTTTGTACATCTTGAATTTTTCCGCTTGACCAAGGCAAGGAAGGGCCTTGGGGAAGTGGGGGATTTTGTGGCGCTTGAAGTCAATATGCGGCCCGCTGGAGGATATACCCCGGATATGATGAATTTTGCCCAGTCCGTGGATGTCTATCAGATTTATGCTGACATGGTAACGTACGACAAGCGAGTCTTCCCTGAACCGGATGTGACGTATTACTGTGCCTATGCCAGCCGCAAGGATGGACACAGGTATGTCAGGTCTCATGAGGAAATCATGGCAGTTTATGGAGGGAAAATGGTGATGCAGGAAGAAATGCCCCCTATGAACTGGCCACAGATGGGTCGCTATATGTATACAGCCAGGCTGGATTCACTTGATGAGGCGCAGGCTTTCATTCATTTTGTACTAGATTGAAGCAAAAAAGGCACCGGGCCACCCGATGCCTTTTTATTAACTGGCAAAATCCGGGGAAAGGATCTGAATGTGCGCTTTGAGTCATTCCTGTGGACCGCGTTACACTGTACAGCCCAAAATACCGGAATGGCAACAAAGATGCTGAGTTGCCGGGAATAGGTGATCCATCTGCACTAAGAACTTCTTTTTGGCTGATGTCACTGATTGTGCTACAATGATTGAAAGCAAACAGTGTACATACGCCACACGGATGCCCGGCAGTATCCATCTGGATGTGGAAGCGGAATGCACAGGAGAAAACAGCTTCCAGGTGGGGGTCAGGGAATGTTCCTTCATCTTTTGCCTGTGCCGGTTGGATGCTCAGCAGACAGGGCCTGTGATAGCCAGAACGGTGAGACGACTGGATGATCATATGACTGGCGAAAAGCGGGACACTGCCAGGAAAAAATGAAATGAATACAGAATATGTTCATTGCGGATGAGGTGACAAAACAGTGAAGAGGGTCATGGCGGTAATTGTGTTTCTGATGATGCTCCTGGGGTCGTCAGCTTGCGGCGAGACAGGTGGGGGCACATTAAGCTATGCGGTTTTTCCTTATTTGCCCGACACGGGTTATTATCAGGAAATGATTGAAAAACGGTGGAGCGAGATTGAACCGGACATTCAGCTTGTCCGCAGGGAGTGGGACTGTTACACTGACGGAGCGCCGGAAGGCATTGATGTCATCATGTTCGACGCTGTCATGCTGGATAAGGTTGTCTCTTCTGAATGGGTTCAGCCTGTTGATTTGGGAGCAATACAGGATCCCGGAGACATATTCCCTTTTGCACTGAAGGGACTGACAGTGGAAGACAGACTGTATGGCATTCCGGTTTTCCTGTGCGGAAATTTCCTGATCTATGATCAGGAAAGTGAGGCGCTTGCTGCAGCCGAACACATCACTGACCTGGCAGGTCTGTCTGAGATTCTTGTGGTGAATTCGGAAGAGCCCCATAACAGACACCAGTATATCATTGAAACGCTTGCGGATAGGCGGGGCGAAGCCAATCCGGCTGTAACCGGTGACGAAGAAAGTGCCATGCTGACCATTGACCGTCTGGCTGTCAATGCCTGCAAACACGATGATGATACGCAGGTCACCATGGCTTATGATTCGGGAACAGGGCAGGGATATATTGGCTTCAGCGAGAGCATGAGACTGCTGAAGAAACGGGCAGAGAAAACATGGATCAGATCCATCAGCTTCAGTGAGCAGCCGGACATGCTCCGCATGTACGTGGACGCTGCGGCCATCACTGCGGGCGTCAAAGGGGAACAATATGAAAAATGCATGGAAATGATCAATATCATGACGGGAGCGGATATGCTGACAGCGCTGTCCGTGCACAAGGGTGTGCCGCAGTACCTTTTACTTGCCAGAAGGGCCCCTTACCAGTTCCTGTCAAAGCTGTTTCCGCTCTATGCTCAGTTGGAAAAGATGGCAAGCGATGAGAACAACCATACTATTCTGACACCCTGATTTGGATGATGCTGTAAAATACGGGCAAACGGGAGACGGCACGGAGCAGGCGGCGGACAAGGAAGATGAAGAATACCAGCAGGACATGAAAGGCGCAGGGTATGAACCTGCATGGCCTGGACTTGCTCTGATTACAGTACCGGAAAGCCCGGCACATGCTTCAGACACAGGAAGGGATAAAAAAGAAAAGGACTATACTGGGAAAATATGAATACAGAATTGATCTTATTTACCAGCGGGGACCTGGTGCTGCGTGTCCCGTTCACACCGGACAGTGGAACGGTATGGCTCACACAGGATCAGATGAGTGAACTGTTTGATATTTCCCGCTCGTCCATCACATACTGTATTGAAAGTATATTCAATGCAGGGGAGCTTGACAGGAACACTTCTGTCGGGACGTTCGAGGGAAGTTCCGGCAATGTATCAGGCCCCATTGTGTATTACAATCTTGATGTGATCATTTCCGTAGGCTTCCGGATCGGATCACAGCGCGGCATAGCATTCCGGCAATGGGCAAACGGCGTGCTGAAAGATTATATTCTGAAAGGCTTTGCCGTCAATGAAATCCGCACGCGGGAGCTTGGTGAGTTTGTCCGGCTGATGAAGCGGACACAGAACGATCCGGACAGACAG
>CAMNGW010000122.1 GCA_946538615.1 uncultured Clostridia bacterium | reverse complement strand
GAGGAAAGTTGTACGCGTTATGGTGGCGGGGGTTCCCAATGTAGGGAAAAGCACCCTGATCAACCGTCTCCATGGTTCCTCTATTGCAAAGACGGGAGATACGCCTGGCGTGACCAAGTCCAATCAGTGGGTGAATATCTCTCCCTACCTCCAGCTGATGGATTCTCCGGGGCTTCTGTGGCCGAGGCTGGATGATCAGACTGCTGCCAGACGTCTATGCTATATTGGCTCTGTCAAGGATGATGTGGTTGATACTGCCATGCTGACCATCAATCTTCTGCATGAGCTGCTGGCTGTCCGGCCAGGGCCTGTCATGGAGCGTTTCAAAATCCGGAACGGCGAACTTCAGGGAGAGGAACTGCTTCAGGAAGTATGCCGCGGACGCGGATTTCTGCTGAAAGGCGGAAACTATGACTACGATCGATGCTGTCAGGTGGTACTTGATGAGTTCCGTGCCGGGAAATGCGGCAGAATCAGCCTGGAGGTTCCGGAAGGATAAGGAGGAAACAGATTGAGCTCCATTTCCAGAGAAATGAAAGCACAGGCCTTATATGATCATGACCGTGCGTTTTTGCAGGAATACAGCGTGATTGCGGGTATGGATGAAGCAGGGAGAGGTCCCCTCGTGGGAAATGTTGTCACGGCATGCGTTGTCATGCCCCTTTGCGAAACGCCCATTCTTTGGGTGGATGATTCCAAAAAGCTTTCTGAAAAAAGGCGTGAGGCTGTTTTTGCCCAGATTATGGAAAAAGCTCTTTACGTAGGGATTGGCATGGCCTCACCCGAGGAAATTGACAGACTGAATATTCTTCAGGCAACCCGCAAAGCCATGCGGGAAGCGGCAGCCAATATTCCCGCAGACCTGTTTCTGATTGATGCGGTGACTTCTCTTGGCCTTCATGGCAGGGAAATGCCGATTATACATGGAGATGCTGTGTCCTATTCCATAGCGGCAGCCTCAATTGTCGCGAAGGTTACCCGGGATCATCAGATGATTGAACTTGACCAGGCCTATCCGGAGTACGGTTTTCTGCGAAACAAAGGCTATGGCACGAAGGAACATATTGAAGCATTGAAAAGGCTTGGACCGTGCCCGGAACATAGAAAATCGTTTATCGGTCATTTCTGGCCGTAATCAACATTTAGGGATGTAGTTAATATGAGCAAACGCGTTTTCTGTCTGATTCTCTGCCTGTTTTCCTTTTTTCTGATGTCTGCAGTGGCTGACAGCGCGGAAAGTGAATTCGGCGAGAATCTTCTGTACAACAGCGATTTCCAGGTGCTCGATGACAGCGGGCTGCCTTCAGGATGGTATACGGATGCGTGGTTCAATACGGAAGGCTATACACTGTACCAGGTGATCAGGGACGAGAAAACGGGTGAATGCTGTGCGGAGATTCGAAATCTTGGCGCGAACGATGCCAGATTTTCTCAGACTGTTTCCGTCAAGCCCGATACGCTGTATTGTTTGTCCGGATGGATTATGGCAGACGACGTCACCGATGCCGGATGGGGTGCCAATCTTTCCATTGAGGGCCTTTACGCCCGAACAGAGGGGCTCTACGACACAGACGGAAAATGGGAATATGTGAGTCTGTACGGCATTACGGATGTTGATCAGACCAGCGTAACTGTCTATGCGCGACTGGGCGGATACAGCGGTGAAAGTGAAGGTACAGCCTATTTTGCGAATCTGTATCTGAGCGAAATTGATGTGCTCCCTGCAGGATGTTCTGCACAGCCGTGGTACCAGGCAAATGAGGCAGCATATTATGGCGCTTCCGAATCAGAGACCGAGAAAGAGTCCGGTCCTTTCTGGCCGTATCTGATGATGATCAGCCTTATTTACACGTTTGCGTTCCTGTGCTTTATCCCTATGCTGAAAACGGAGACTCAGGAAAGGCAGTCACGTCTGCCTGCATATGTCTGGGCAGGACTGGCCGTGTCATTTGTGCTGCACATGATTCTCAGTGCGGTTATCGAAGGCTACCAGGTGGATATCAACTGTTTCCGTGCCTGGGGAGGCACGATGCGTGCTGTCGGTCCTTCTGCATTTTATTCCTCTACTTCTTTCTGCGACTATCCGCCGGCATACCTGTATGTTCTTGGCTTTACCAGCTGGGTAACGGAGATTCTGACGGCTGCTTTTGGGGGGGCACTTCCGGGCTGGCTTCCGGATACGCTGATTCTGAAATTTGTCCCCTGTCTGTGTGATCTTCTGCTTGCGGTTCTTTTTTACCGCATTGCAGTCAGAAAAGGATTTTCCAGCAGACAGGCAGGTATGATCTGTCTGCTTACTGCTTTCCATCCATCTCTGGTGCTGACAAGCGCCGCGTGGGGGCAGATTGATTCAGTGCTGATTCTGCTTCTTGTACTTGTTGCCTATTCGGCCTATGAAGGCCGCTGGCAGTTTGTACTGCCCCTCTATGTGCTTTCTGTGCTTGTCAAGCCGCAGGCCTTGATGCTTGGACCACTTGGACTGCTTGCTATTCTGGTGACATTGAGGAAGTGGGACAGGGATCAGACGAAGCGGTTTCTGACCGGTCTGGCCTATGCGGCTGCGGTGGCACTGATTGTCATTCTTCCTTTCGGTATCCATATGCCGTTTGGGTGGCTGATTGCCAAGTATCAGGAAACGCTTTCTTCCTATGCATATGCTACAGTGAACGCAGCCAATCTGTACTATCTCTTTGGGAAAAACTGGGAAAGCATCAGCATGTCCGTTACCTGGGACGTGACGGCTGCTCTTCTTATGATCTGCGGCATGGCAGCAGTGTTCATGTATGATGTGAACAGAAGACTGAAAAGAACCTGTGCCTGGGCGGAGCCGCTGATTCTCAGTCTTTTCTGTCTGTTTTTTCTGATATGCTGCATTGCAGGGGCTTCTTGGAGTATTGCAGGTTACGGGGCCATGGCACTGGCATTTGCAATTGTTGTACCCATGTATCTGCGCGCAGGGTCCATGAAATTCCTTCCGTACTATGGGGCCTTGCTGTTTATTCTGCTGTTTTCCCTTGGCATCAAGATGCATGAGCGCTACATTTTTCCGGCAATCGGTCTCCTTATGCTTGCATTCCTGCTTGTAAAAGACAGAAAATATCTTGTTCTCCTTGCACTGCTTACAGTGCCGGTATTTATAAACGAGGGAATTGTTCTTGATAATTCCATCCGTCTCGGGTCCAGCATGGGACACCTGAATGCCGATACTTCCCTGCTGGCATCGATTCTGTCTTTGTGGAACCTGGTTCTTTCCGGGTATGGCATATATATCGGAGCCGTGACTGCCGAGGAGCAGACTGTCTATTCGTTTTCATGCGTCAGGCGGGCGTTCCCGGTGAAACATATCACAGGTCCGGTGCGTTCTCCGCTTGACTACCGCACGGATGCTTCTCTGCATTGGCAAAAGCTGGATTCGGTTCTTTTATTGGGTATGACACTGATGTACAGTGGTGTATGCCTGTGGAACTTAGGCAGCATGAAGGCTCCCCAGACAACGTGGTCCTCTTCTGCACCCCAGGAAACAGTGACCCTGGACCTTGGGGATATTCATGAAGAATTCAGTATGCTGTATTTCTGTCAGGTTTCCTATGATGATTTTCTTGTGGAAACGAGTCGGGATGGCGTGGAATGGACAACGCACTGGGCTGAAATGGATCAGGGGCAGTGCTTCCGTTGGAAATATCTCATGCCATCCTGGGGAGAAGGTGATTCCCGTCAGTTCTCCGGAGGCAACACCTATGATTCTGTGGAAAAGCTGAATGGAAGATTTGTACGGATCACCGCTGAACAGATTGGTCTGAAACTGAATGAGGTGATTTTCAGGCGTTCCCGGGAGATTGTGCGCGAAGATGGAACGCTGGTCCATGTTTCCGGGGAAAGGATTCCGTTTACCGTTGCTTCCTGGGAAAACGCCGTGCAGGAATCCCCGCTTTATTCCAGCCCGGAAGCAATCGTAGATGAGCAGGACAGTCTGGAAGGCGAACCGGGCTGGTATAACAGTACTTACTTTGATGAAATCTATCATGCCCGTACGGCATATGAACATCTTCATGCCCAGACACCCTATGAAACGACACATCCCCCTCTGGGGAAAGTCATCATGTCATGGGGCGTGGCATTATGGGGAATGACGCCTTTTGGATGGAGATTTGCCGGAGCTGTTGCAGGAATACTGATGCTTCCGGGAATGTACCTGCTTGGGAAGCAGCTGACCAAAAAGACCTCTTTTGCTGTGCTGAGCTGTGCACTGATGGCTATGGACTGCATGCATCTGACGCAGACAAGGATTGCCACTATTGACTCCTTCCCTGTTCTGTTCATTATCTTTGCATACTGGTTCATGCTTCGATTTATGCAGTCGGATGTGACGCAGGAGAAAATGTCGTCGCTGGTGACAAATCTCGGTTTTTCAGGCTTTTTCATGGGATGCGCCATTGCATCCAAATGGATCGGCGTCTATGCGGGGATCGGGCTTGCCGTTCTGTATTTCTGGACATTGTTCCGGCATATGCGGCTCAGCGAGCTTTCCAGGCAGTGTCTGAATGATTTCGACGGGCTTGCGGAAAAAGATATGCAGATTCTGGAGAAACGCCGTGATCTGGCTTTCTCACGGATTGTCAAGCTCTGTCTGTGGTGCCTGTTGTTTTTCGTCGCAATCCCACTGGTGATTTATCTGCTTTCCTACATCCCGTATTTCAGTTACCGGAATCCTCAGGGCATTGGCCAGTATCTCCAGCTGGTTGTAAGCGCTCAGGAAGGCATGCTCAGCTATCACTCAACGCCCGGACTTGGAATGGATCATCCGTTCTATTCTCCGTGGTATGAATGGCCGCTTATGAAACGCCCCATGTACTATGCCATGGCTCAGTTTATGCCTCAGGGCAGAAGTCTGTCCATCTTCTGCTTTGGGAATCCGGCTGTATGGTATACGGGTCTGGCGGGGGTACTGTGTATGATACTGTTATGGTTCTCCAGACACTATGATACGAGGGAGGGCTCTGGCTGCATCGTACACTGGTCCAGTCACTCCTGGGATATTTCTCCTGCGTTTCTGATGATATCTCTTCTTGCCCAGTTTCTTCCATGGGTTCTGGTTCCCAGAGGCACATATATTTATCACTATTTTGCATCTGTGCCTTTCCTGATTCTGTCAGTAACCATGAGCCTGTATTATCTGTATGGTCTGTTTCCGCGGACAGTACGATATGTGACCTGCGTTCTTCTTCTGCTTGCTCTGCTGTTGTTCATCATCCTCTATCCTTATGCATCCGGCATGGCTGTTCCTGAAACCTGGCTCGATATAGGAAAGCGTTTCCTGAACGTGTATTATGCGATCGCTTACTGAGTATTCCCAAAGGAGGAAAATTGTATGGCTGAACTTATTCATCTTTCCTATGGAGAAACGAAAGCTGTAATTACCACAGAAGGAGCCCAGCTGGTTTCCTTTATGAACGGCGATGGCAGGGAGAAAATCTGGCAGGCTGATCCGGCGGTCTGGAATCAGCATGCTCCAGTTCTTTTCCCTGTATGCGGTGCTCCCAAAGACGGGAAAGTCATCATCGATGGTGTTGCCTATGCAATGCCGAAACACGGGTTTACCCGGGTAAATCCTGTGTTTGAACGGTCTGCTTATGGTCCGGATTTTGTGGAGCTGCTGCTCCGGGACAATGAAGAGACGCATGCATGTTATCCCTTCTGCTTTGATTTTCTTGTTTCCTACGAGCTTTTTGATCATGGCATCCGGACGTCTTTTCGGGTGAAAAACCGCGATCAGAAAACCATGCCGTTCTGTGTCGGCGGACATCCGGCATTCATCTGCCCCATGGAAGAGAATGCTGTATTTGATGATTATGACGTTATTTTCTCAGAACAAGAAGATGGCGTGATTGCAGCAACGCCGGGCGGCGGAGCCATTGATGGTGAAGAAAAACTCCCCTTTTTCCATGATGGACATGTTCTTCCTCTGAATCACCATGAGATTGATATCCGGGATTCCTGGCTGTTTTCCGGGCTGAATTCCCGGTCAGTGCGGCTGGAAAACCGGAAAACCGGGCATGGACTTACGATGCATTTTCCGAAAATGGAAGCACTCGCCATCTGGAGTGCCGGCGGGAAAAATGCTGATTATGTTTGCCTTGAACCATGGCATGGTATTCCTGCAACCAGGGCAGAGAGCGGCAGATTTGAAGACAAGCCTTTTGTGACACTGCTTTCCCCGGGAGAAACCTATGTTACATGGTTTGATGTGATCTGGGATCGATGAATTATGTGCGGACGCTTTTTTGTACCGGAAGACCATCTTCCGCCCGAGATTGAAGCACTGTTCCGGGAAGTGAGCAAAAACAGCGAAAAGCCGGCGCTTGGTGAAGTCCGTCCAGGACAGAAAGCGCTGGTACTGGCAAGAAATCGCAGCAGGAGTGAATGCAGGCCGTTCCTGATGAAGTGGGGATTCAGAGCCGGGAGCAGAATGATCATTAACGCAAGGTCTGAATCAGCTATGGAGAAAGAAATGTTTCAGGATCTCATGCTGGAGAGGCGGTGCCTGATTCCCTTTACCTCGTATTTTGAATGGGATCACAGAATCAAGCCGCATGCGAAGATGCGGATATGGCCTGAAAACCTTAATGCGGCCATGCTGGCAGGAATATATCGCATGGAAAATGGGGAAAGCTGCTTTACGGTATTGACGCGGAGTGCGTCGGATAGTATCTCGCATCTTCATGACCGAATGCCTGTCATTCTTCCGTTTGAAGCCAGGAATGACTGGCTGGCCCTGTCTCTGGAGGATCCCGCGGGTTATTTGCAAAAACATTGGCTGTCCGATATGTCATATGTATCCATGGAACGTCAGATATCATTTTTAAGCTGAAAACAGCCCGGCAGAGTTTCTGCCGGGCTGTTTCGATTACTGGTCTGTATTCTTATCGTTTTCTTTCGGGACATCCTGTGCCTCAGGAGCGGAAGAGGCTTGCTCGGAATGCGCATCCGGTTTTCTGGTTACATTTTCCAGAAAAGAAGAAATGGCATTTCCGGCTTTTTCTGCGACGCGGTCAAGACTCTGGGCAGCTTTTTCCACAAACTCGCTCATGCCTTTTGCGGCTTCTCCTGCTTTTTTCTGAACATTTTTGAGTTCATCGCTGTTCTGGATATGATCTACGACACTGTCGGTTGCAGTGTCGAGCTCATGGAGTATCTTATCAACTTTCTGATCTGCCTTTTCCAAAATATCGTCGACGATCTGCTCTGTGGAAGCAGGGTCAGAAGCTGTTGCATTTTCCGACGCTGTCTCTTCGCATTCTGTCGGGGCAGATTCTGGCTGAGGTTCAGCCTCGGGGGACTCGGATGCCGGTTCGGGATCACTGATATCATCCGGAGTTTCGGGAGCGGCTGTATCGTCTGTCTGTTCCGGCACGCTGTCAGCCTCTGCTTCATAAACAATCTCAGCTTCTTCCGGTTCTGCTGTTTCTTCAGCAGATACAGAGGAATCTTCGGACTGGACTGGATCGTTTTTATCGTCAACGGTGATAACCGGTACATCCTCATCCTTTTTGGAATCGGCGGCTGTGGCGGCGGCAGCTGCAGGATGAAGGGCAGCCAGTTCCTGCATGATACCGGAAAGCTCAGCAGCTTTCTGCGCAATCTCTTCCGGAAGCTGTGCACCGTTACGGTAAAGTTCCACGATGGCCGATACGAGTTCTGTGTTGAGTGCCTGCTTTTTTCCTTCAAGACGGATTTCCTGGATCCGGTTCTTGCTGGCGCCTGAAATAGTATCCGCGGCGCTGCTGATGCCTTCATTGATTTTTATCCAGGCATCATTCAGTTTTTTACTGATATTATAACTCATGGTACAGTTTCCTCCTTTTTTCTGCTTTCCCGATGATCTGGAACGATCAGTATCATATACAGGGAAGCTGCATCAGGATTCGTTCTTATTCCTGATGTGTTGTCAAAGTTTCTCCTTCAGGAATGCAATTCCTTCCGGTTTCATCAAACCCTAAGGAAACATTAAGAAAAGGCCCCGGCTGGGGCCTTTTCCAGTGAGAGAAAAATTACTTGCAGGATTCGAGGACCGTTTCGGCAATCTGCGGTCCGGTGAGCCCGTATTCTCTGAGCAGATCAGCAGGCTTGCCGCTTTGACCGAAAACATCGTTGATTCCGATTTTGCGGAAAACAAAGCTTCCCTTTCCACAAAGCTCAGCAGCAACAGCATCACCGAGGCCGCCGATGATGGAATGCTCTTCCACGGTAAAGACATTTTTGCATTTAGCAGCATACTCAAGAGCAAGAGCGCCATCGAAAGGTTTCAGGGTATGGAAGGAAACAAGCGCGGGATTCTTGCCTTTTTCTTTCAGGATTTCCACCGCATTCAGGCAATGCTCCAGCATGATGCCGCAGGTGAAAATTACGCAGTCAGTTCCATCACAGATCACGCGGCCCTTGCCCACTTCAAAGGGAGCAGGATCATATACGGGAGAAGGAAGACGTGCCGTACGGATATAGACAGGACCTTCGATGGCTGCGGCAGCCTTGACGCATTCCCAGCATTCATTAGCATCGGAGGGGGCGAATACAGTCATGTTGGGCAGGACTCTCATAAGAGCAATGTCTTCGATTGCCTGATGGGATCCGCCGTCTTCGCCAAGGGTTATGCCTGCATGGGAAAAACCAAGCTTGACGTTAAACTTGGGATAGCAGATGCCGTTGCGGATCTGATCATAGCTGCGTCCGGCAAAAACCGCAAAAGTGGAACAGAAAGGAATCAGGCCCATGGTAGACATGCCGGCTGCCATATCAACCATATTGGCTTCTGCAATACCGCAATCATAAAAGCGGTCAGGATAAGCTGCTTTAAAACCTTTGGTCATGGTTGCTTCGGCAAGATCAGCATCAAGAACAACAATCTTGTCGTTTTCAGCGCCAAGGCGCACCAGCGATTCACCGTAAGCTACTCGAATAGATTTCTTCTCCATATGCTCAACCCTCCAGATCTTTCAGAGCGATTGCCGTCTGTTCATCATTGGGTGCCTTTCCGTGCCAGCCGACCTGGCCTTCCATGAAAGAAACTCCCTTTCCTTTGAGCGTATGCATCAGAATGAGGCGGGGCTTGCCGGGACAGGCAGGTGTATGCAGAGCTGCCAGCATCTTCTCGATATCGTTTCCGTCATCCACTTCCACAATATCATATCCGAAGGCTTCGAACTTCATCCGGATATTGCCCAGACTCATGACCTGATCATTGGTACCGTCGATCTGCATTCCATTGTGATCAAGAATGACAGTCAGATTATCCAGTTTATAATGTGCTGCAGCCATCGAGGCTTCCCAGACCAGACCTTCATCGCTTTCACCATCACCGATGATGGTATAGACGTGAACATCTGAATGGATGTGCTTTGCACCAAGGGCCATACCCACAGCAATGGAAATGCCCTGTCCAAGGGAACCGGTGGACGCGTCAACGCCGGGGCACTTCTTGGTATCCGGATGTCCCTGGAGAATGCCGTGCAGCTGACGGAAATGATCGAATTCTTCTCTGCCGAAGAAGCCGCGCTCACACAGTGTGCCGTATAATGCCGGTGCGGCGTGGCCTTTGGAAAGAACAAAACGGTCGCGGTCCGGACGCTTGTCATTTTCGGGGTCCACATTGCGCATTACGTCAAAGTACAGCGCAACCATGGCTTCAACACTGGAAAGCGATCCACCAGGATGTCCGGCTCCGGCTTTATTCGTCATAATTATGATATCACGCCGGACCTGCCGACAGACATCTTTCAAAGCCTGAATATCCATATGATTGTCCTCCTTGCAAGAAATCTATCAGAAATGGATAAAGAAACTCACAGTCGCTATTATACGGGGTGCGCTTTTTACCTGTCAAGCATTCAGGAAAGTGCGCCGCCGGCCAGCATATGTT
>CAMNGW010000121.1 GCA_946538615.1 uncultured Clostridia bacterium | reverse complement strand
TGGGCTGCGGTCGAGTTGCTGAGGGGGAGGCTCAGAGGAGAATCCCTCACTTCAATGGCGACGCCGTAAGTGATGGGTACTTCAATACCCTCTATCCGCTGTATTATGTGATCATGGCGTCCGTCTCCGATCCGCGGTTCCTGCTGGCCCATGAGGGCCCGCTTCTGGGATGGCTGGGCGAGTTCACAACAGAGGGCTACCGCCTGTCGATGAACAATCCGAATATCGTCAGCGGCTTTGCCAATACGATGATCAATCTTGCCATTGGTACGGCACTGAACATGGTACTGACCATTTTTGCCGCCTTTGTGCTCACCCGGAAGCATTTCGTACTGCGCAGCGCCATGATGAAAATGATGACGTTTACCATGTTCTTAAACGGGGGCCTGATCCCGCTGCTCTTCATCGTGAAGGGGACCGGCATTTACAATACCCGCTGGGCGGATTTTGTCCCCTATCTGATCAGCACCTACAACGTCATCATTATGCGTTCCTTCTTTGCTTCTCTGCCGCCGTCCCTCGAGGAGGCCGCGCGCATCGACGGAGCGAATGACTGCCAGGTGCTGATGAATGTGGTCCTGCCGCTGTCCAAGCCGGTTCTCGCGGTGATCTTTCTGTATTATGCGGTCGGCCACTGGAACTCCTGGTTCCCGTCCATGGTTTTTATCAGGGACACAAAGTTGTATACTCTGCAGTATGTCCTCAGGGGTATCCTGATTGCGAACAACCCTTCTGTTTCCTCCGGGGCGACGGTCTGCTGTCCGTGACAGAGATCAGCCTGTCTGCGGAGCTGGTGAAGTATTGTACGATCGTGGTTTCCACGATCCCGATCATGCTGGTCTATCCCTTCCTGACCAAGTATTTTGAAAAAGGCGTTATGATCGGTGCCATCAAGGGATAATCTGAAACACAGGTAAAATATACATAACGGAAAGAAGGGATTTTATGAACAGGAGGGAAAGAGTCACCGCTGCTTTTCGCGGACAGGAAACGGACCATGTGCCGGTGTGCATGTGGCAGCACGTGCCGCCGACCTTCTGGGGGAACGATGACGCGTTTGCCCAGGAGCAGGCAAGGTTCCTGAAAGCCACGGATGTGGACTTCATGAAGCTGAGCGGGGACAAGTATTTTGGATGGCCGTCCCCGGTCCTCGAGGACATTGAGCGTGCGGACAGCCTGTATGAAGTCAGGCCCCTTGGTCCGGCGCACCCTTATATCCGTGGACAGATTGAGCGCACCAAAAAGGTGGTGCAGGCACTGAACGGTGAGTGCCCAGCCATTTATCTCATCTTTGCCCCTCTCAGCTATATCCGCCTGAAGATCGGCTATCCGAAGATGATGCAGTTTATCCGCGAGAACCCGGAAGCCATGAAGCATGCCTGCTCTGTCGTAGCTGAGGACGTAAAGCTGCTGGTGAAGGGCATCATCCGGGAATCCGGGGCAGATGGCATCTTCTACAGCGTGCAGAACGGGGAGATGAGCCGTTTTACCTTTGAGGAGTACCGGGACTGGGTGATGCCCAGCGACAAGACGGTACTGGACTGCGCGAACAGCCTGAGCGATATGAACGCGATCCATTTCTGCGCATGGGAAGAGGAGCCGAACCGGCTGAGCGTGTGGGAAGACTATAAGGCACCGGTTGTCAGCTGGAGCCGTCAGTTCGATATCATGGATATCCAGGAGGCAAAGAAGCATTTTGGCTGCACGGTCTGGGGCGGCTTTGACAACCGGCCGGGCACCTTCCTGTATACAGCCTCGAAGGAAGAAATCGAACAGGAAGTGGAAAACCTCATCGGACAGGGCGGAAAGCAGGGGTACATCCTGGGAGCTGACTGCAGCATCCATAATGAGCTCCCCGAGGAAAGGATCCGCTGGGTCGTGGAGAAAGCAAGGAGCATCTGACAGGGCCTTCATAAAGCGCCGGGCTGCTCTCGGAAGGGGACCTGTTTCTGTAAACAAGGGGAATATCCGCAGCGGCGGATGTTCCCCTTGTTCAGATGGTTGTGAGACAGCGGGAAAACCAGGTGAGCACCGTGGCCTCCGGGAACCCGGTTCTTTTTTGTTACAGCGGGAACCGGAGAGGCGTGAAAAAAACAGAAAACTAGATGTGGTGGTGAGTCACGATTTCGCGCATCTCACGACATGAGGCAAAAAACAATCCCTGAGGCGGAAAAAGGACAAGGGGAACAAGGAATTCTGAGTCAAAAGAAATGCACAATATTATGTATAGATACAGTACTAACCCCACCATATATTGGCACAAGTTGCGGTTGACAGGCTCCCGGAACGCCGCTATAATACGCCATGCTCTCGCCGGGAAACTGACCGGCGGGAAAACCAGGAGAGAAAAAACGGCGGTGAGCGCCGCCTGAAAAAGGGAGAACGCGTTAACGTGAAAGTCATCAAGCGCAACGGCGCAGAGGTTAATTTTGATGCGCAAAAAATACAGTCAGCGATTCATAAAGCCAGCCTGAACGCCCGGGACGAGGCGGACCGTCTGTCAGCAGAGGAAGAAGAGAGAGCCACCAGCCTGGTCACTGAAAAATGCGAGGGCCTGGGCCGTGCCGTGTCCGTAGAGGAAATTCAGGACATGGTGGAATATGAGCTTATGGCACAGGGCCATTATGAAGTGGCGCGGCTGTACGTCCGCTACCGCTACCAGAGGTCCCTGGTGCGCAAGGCCAACACCACAGATGACCGTATTCTTTCCCTGATCGAATGCAACAACGAGGAAGTCATTCAGGAAAACGCCAACAAGAACCCCATTGTCAATTCTGTGCAGCGCGATTACATGGCCGGTGAAGTGAGCCGTGACCTGACCAACCGCTTGCTCCTGCCCAAGGAAATTGTGGACGCGGACCGCGCGGGTATCATCCACTTCCATGACTCAGATTATTATGCCCAGCACATGCACAACTGTGACTTGGTCAACCTTGAGGATATGCTGCAGAACGGTACGGTGATTTCCGGCACCCTGATTGAAAAACCGCATTCGTTCTCAACGGCCTGCAATATTGCCACGCAGATCATCGCCCAGGTGGCGTCCAACCAGTACGGCGGCCAGTCGATCTCCCTGACGCACCTAGCGCCCTTTGTGCAGGTCTCCCGCGAAAAGATCCGCAAGGAAGTCCTCGAGGAAGTCCAGATCCTCGGAGGGAACACCAGCGAAGAGGCTGTCAACCGTGTGGTCGAAAAAAGGCTGCGCAGTGAGATTGAAAAGGGCGTCCAGACCATCCAGTACCAGGTGATCACGCTCATGACCACCAACGGCCAGGCACCTTTCCTCACCATTTTCATGTACCTCAATGAGGCACGCAATGAACAGGAGAAAAAGGACCTTGCCCTGGTCATTGAGGAAGTGCTCCGCCAGCGCTACGAGGGCGTCAAGAACGAGGCCGGCGTATGGATCACGCCTGCCTTCCCCAAGCTGATCTATGTGCTTGATGAGGACAATATCGATGAAGGGACCCCTTATTACTATCTGACCAAGCTCGCAGCCAAGTGCACCGCCAAACGCATGGTCCCGGACTATATTTCCGCAAAGGTCATGCGCCAGCTCAAAGTGGATAAAAACGGCAACGGGAACGTCTATACGTGCATGGGCTGCCGCTCCTTCCTTACCCCTTATGTGGACCCTGAAACGAACCAGCCCAAGTATTACGGCCGCTTTAACCAGGGCGTGGTCACCATCAACCTCGTGGATGTTGCCCTGTCTTCCGGCGGAGATATGGACAAGTTCTGGGAGATCATGGACGAGCGCCTTGAACTGTGCCACCGTGCTCTGAGGCTGCGCCATGAGCGTCTGCTGGGCACACTGTCGGACGCTGCCCCGATCCTGTGGCAGTACGGTGCGCTTGCCCGCTTAAAGAAAGGCGAAAAGATCGACAAACTGCTCTATGGCGGCTATTCCACCATCTCTCTTGGCTATGCCGGGCTTTACGAATGCGTGAAGTACATGACGGGCGAGAGCCATACCAGCCAGGGAGGGAAGCCTTTTGCCCTGTCTGTCATGAAATGCCTCAATTCCTACACCGCGAAGTGGCGTGCGGCGGAGAATATCGATTACTCCCTGTACGGGACACCGCTTGAATCCACCACCTACAAGTTTGCCAAGTGTCTGCAGAAGCGCTTTGGCGTGATCCCGGGCGTGACGGACAAGAATTACATTACCAATTCGTACCATGTCAACGTCTGTGAGCCCATCGATGCGTTTACCAAGCTGAAGTTTGAAAGCGAGTTCCAGCAGCTCTCCCCGGGCGGGGCCATCTCCTATGTGGAAGTGCCCAATATGCAGGATAACCTTGAAGCGGTGCTCGCACTCATGCGCTACATCTATGACAATATCATGTACGCAGAGCTCAACACCAAGAGCGACTACTGCCAGGTCTGCGGGTATGACGGGGAGATCGGGATCGTCGAGGAAGGCGGAAAGCTGTTCTGGGAATGCCCCAACTGCCATAACAGGGACCAGGCGAAGATGAATGTCGCGCGCCGGACCTGCGGGTACATCGGCACCCAGTATTGGAACCAGGGCCGCACTCAGGAGATCCGGGACCGCGTCCTGCATCTGTAAGGTGAGTTATGTATCTTTCAGCGATCAAATATTGTGACATTGCCAATGGACCAGGGGTGCGCACAAGTGTGTTCGTATCAGGCTGTACGCACCGCTGTCCCGGGTGCTTTAACAGCGAGGCCTGGCCGTTTGACCACGGCGAGCCTTATACCCGGGAGACAGAAGAAAAAATCCTTGAGAGTCTCAAGCCCGGTTTCACAGCCGGGCTTTCGCTGCTGGGCGGGGAACCCTTCGAGCCGGAGAACCAGGGAACCGTGCTCACCCTCGTCCGGAAAGTCAGGGAACTTTTTCCGGGGAAAACTGTGTGGTGCTATTCCGGCTATACCTGGGAAGAACTCACAGGCAAAGTGGTTTCCCGCAGCGAAGGCAAGTACAGGCAGGAACTCCTGGAAAGCCTGGATGTGCTGGTTGACGGTGAGTTTATCGAGGCGCGCAAGGACATTTCCCTGCGCTTCCGCGGCTCGGACAACCAGCGCCTTCTGGACGTCCCCGCTTCCCTTAAAGAGGGACACCCCGTGCTCTGGCGGGACGATCCGCATTTTGAAACGCACAGGTGGGAGGGATGAGCCACGCAAGGGTACCGTCCGTCGGACATGAAGGAATTTGAGTGCCTTGCTGGGAACTGCCGCCACACCTGCTGCAAAGGATGGGAGATCGATGTGGACGCTGACAGTGCGCAGCGCTACCTGTCCTACTCCGGTGATTTTGGCGGAAGGATGCAAAACGCCCTGCACTATGACGGAAACGGATGGTCCTTCCATCTCGACGGGGAAGAACGCTGCCCCCTTCTCAACCGGTCCGGACTGTGCGACCTGATCCTTGAAAAAGGAAAGGACGCACTGTGCCAGATTTGCCGGGACCATCCGAGGTTTTACACGTTCCTGAATTCCCGCACGGAGACAGGACTCGGGCTCGTGTGTGAAGCGGCAAGTCTGCAGACTGTATCCAGGGTGCTACCCATGGCGCTGGAGAGGTTTGACTTTCCAGGGGAAGCGGAGGAGGCAGACGAAGAAGACCTGCTCAGGGAAGCAGAGGTCCTGCGCATCCGGGACATGGCCCTTGAGACCGCTTCGGACAGGACGCATACGGTCCGTGAGCGCCTGCACATGCTCAGCAGGGAGGGGCTCACGAAAGAAAAGCTGGAAAAGCTCCTGCAGCTGGAGGTTCTCGACAGTGCATGGCCACAGCTCCTGTACAAGGCTATCTGCGGATATGACGGGTTCCGCTGGCTTCCTCAGATGGAGGTTCCGGCAGAGCAGGTCCTTTGCTATCTGATCTTCCGCCATGTGGCTGAAGCCGCCAATGACGGTCTGCTGGAAGAAAGAATGGCGTTTTGTACCCAATGCACGGAGCTTGTTTTCCGTATTGCGTGCTGTCTGACCCCTGAGCCCGGCATCCCTGAGTTTGCTGAGGCAGCCAGAATGTTCTCCGGAGAAATCGAATACAGCGATGTCAATATGGAGACCCTTCTTGAAGCAGAGGAATGAAGATATTCCCCGATTATCCGGAAATAAAAAGATCCCTCAGCCATCATGTCAACTGGCTTCCTCATATGCAGCATATGTGGCTGTTTATGATTGAACGCTTCCTAAATGTTATCTTACAACCTCACAAGAAATGCAATATCGCCATTTACAGTTGAAATGGCAAAAAGCATGGCTCACAGAATATGTCGTAATCAGACATTTACTATGATGCCATACCTTTCGCCTGGCTCATCAATTGTGTTGCATCAAACTTCATTCTGGCTCAAATCATTTTTTGCTTAACAACAGGATTCCCTGCCGTCATCTCGAATGTTTGTACAGACCTGTTTCCGGGGACACGCAGCCCTTCTGACAGGCACAGAAAGCAAAAACACAATTCACAGAAAAGGAAGTACATTCATGAAACGGAAAAACTTCATACAAACGGCCCTGGCCTTTCTGGCAGGTGCCGCCGTGGCTGCTGTCGTGGCATATATCCTGCTCAGTCAGCCGTCAGCTACTTTCAGTCAGACAGTAGCAACCAAGCCGGAGGTGGCCGCATCTGAGAGCAGGACGCCGGACTATGCAGCCATCTTCCCTTCCTGGAATGTGGACAGCCAGTCCCTTCATGAGCTTGTTGCCTTTGTCTCTGACTGCACGGACAAATCCAGTTCCGGCTATCTGAATCCGGCAGACCGGATCGCCGTGTTCGACATGGACGGAACCATACTGTGTGAAAGGGCACCGGTGTACCTGGACTACTGCCTGACCATGTACCGTGTGCTGGACGATGAGGCATACAGTGCCACACCGGAAGAGCGCAGCGCCATGCAGCAGATCCGGGATCACGCCTATGCATACGGCGAGACCTTTGATCCGGAAGGACTGACCAAGAATGATATTGTAGCATCTGCCTTTGCCGGCATGACGCCAGAGGAATTCAGGGCATATGCGGCCAATTTTGCCGCAACCGTAAACGCAGTGGGATTTGAAGGCATGACCTACGGACAGTCCTTCTTTAAACCCATGCTTGAGGTGATACACTACCTGAAGGACAACGATTTTGATGTCTGGATGGTCTCAGCCTGTGAACGTGAAGTTGTGCGGGCCCTTGTCACACGCTTCGATATCCCACTGGATCATATCATCGGCACGGACGTTCCCTATGAGGCATCCGGAAAGGGAGATAAAGCCGCTGATGACTACAATATGAGCAGGGATGAGACCATCCTGCTGGGTGGTCCCCTGGATGAAGTGGAATGCGGCAAGTCCGGCAAGCCTGCAGCCATTGCCCGTGAAATCGGAAAGCGGCCTGTCCTGGCTTTCGGCAACAGTTCCGGCGATTACTCCATGCTCAATTACGCCGAGGGCAACCCGAACCATACCGGTATGGGCATCTTCGTGGTATGCGATGATACTGTGCGGGAGTACGGCAGCGACAAAAAAGCAGCGGAATTCATGGAAGAAGTGGAAAAGCAGGGTTGGACGCCCTTTTCCATGGCCAATGACTGGAAAACCATCTATGGCGAGGATGTGAAGAAAACAGAACTGCCCGGTTCTGAAGAACAGCTTCCGGATGCAGCCTGAAACTAGCCCCGTGTGTTTCCACGGACAGGTTATGTCCTGAAAATCGAATCATACATAAACGCCTGCAGAGTAGATGTGATCCGCCCTTCTCTGCGGGCGCCTTTTTATATCTGTGTCCCCGGGCTGCACCTGTCAGACCGGTTTTTTCCGGATCCGTTTTGTCTTGTGTATCTTCCGCATCTCATACACCAGGAAATCCAGTCTGACTGTTTCACATGGTATGCTTCATGAGAAAAGAATCAGAGAAGGAGAGCGAAATCATGCTATCCCAGCGCAAAAAAACATCTGGTGGAAATGGCGAATGGGTTCCATGAAGCAGCATTCCCTGCATGGGCTCTCCTACCGGATCCCTTGCCCAGGACGAAACCCGGGCAATCCTGCAGTTCACCTATATATGCCCTTACTGCTGCTGCATCTTTTCTGTCATCTCGTCCGTCTTCACATCCGATTACGGGCGGCTGGAGCTTGGCGGCTTCTGCACTTCTCTGACCTGCAGCATATGCGGCCGCCCTTCCACGGTCTGTTTTCTGTACACCATGCTCTCAGAAAAACCTGGTGATGACAGTTCATCCAACTGACCGGCATGATCCGTGTTTGCACAGGCAAAGCTCTTATCCGACAGCACAGTCATCTAGTCATCTTTCCCTGTCTGCAAGGAGAGCCTTCTGAAACCCGGACCAGCAGATTTCTCCGTACACTCCCCTGTTTTTTCCATATCTGCAGTATGCTGAAAGGAAAGTGAGGTTTCCATCCATGAAGTACAAAGACACCCGACCCATGTTCAGGACCGGTATCGGTCTTCTGATCGCTTCCTTCGTGATCCAGCTGGTCTTTCTGATCCTAATCTACGCAAATAGTTTCTTCGTTCTCTCCCGACGGGATGCTTCCTTCTCCTGACTGTCACCCTTTGGAGATCTTACGGTTTTTGTGGCGTATATCGACGGAGTTTCCTGTTTCGGTCAGTTCTTTCTGATCCGGCTGTTCCGCCGTCAGTTCAGCGGGGCGGGAAAGGACCATTTTTCCTTTCTTGCCTTCGTGGGGTCCCTGATCTATGAGAATCTTGGATTCTTCATGGCCATATATCACTGTTATCCTCTGAGCGGAAATGACATTCTGCTCTTTATGCTCAACGGTGTTCTCCCCTTCCTGACCCTGGTGGCCCTGCTGAGAGAGAGCCGCAGGCTCAGTGTCATATGCGGCCTCTTCTGGCTGACAGGCGCAGGATACAATGTTTTCGTTCTTTCTGGCCTGTTTGGTCTCATCAGCACACCGGTGGCTCTGGCTATCCTGGTCAGCGATGTTTTTGCAAATATCGGTTCTGCCCTCTGTCTGTTCAGCTTCCACCAGGAAGTATCCAAGCAGATTTCTGAAGATTCTGAATCACTCTCTGATTACGATTTTATGAAAGGCGGCAATAACATGAGCAAAATACATTATGAAGGTTCTGAACAGTTCCGTCCCCTGTCTGCCTGGGCATATCTGGGTTATGCCATCCTGTTTGCAGTCCCGGTGCTCGGCCTGATTCTGCTGTTCGCTTTTTCCTTATCTTCTTCCAACATAAACCGCAGGAACTATGCCCGCTCCTATTTCTGTGCAATCCTGATCCTGGCCCTTGGTCTGACCTCCCTTTGCGTGTTTAATACAGATGTCCGCAATTTCCTTAAACATACAGCCCCCGTTCTTAAAAATGTCATTGAAAGCCTGGAAAGCCTGGCATCCACGGACACCCGGACATCCTCTGACAGAACACTGGAATCCGTACAGGCTCTGCCGGAAGCCACAGCAACTCCAACGGTGATAAAAACTGAAAGAAATGTTTCCATAACCTCCGCCACAGCTACACTGAAGAAAGCAGAGGCAACCGCCACACCGGAATCCTCTTCCGGCATCCGCAAAAGCGTCAAAAAGGCCATCGACGGCTATGTGGAATTCTTTGAAGAATACGTGAAGTTCATGAAAAGCTACAGTACCTCCAGCAATCCCCTGGGCATGCTGGCACAGTACACAAATATGCTCACCAAGTATGCAGAAAACATAGCAGCCTGGGAGTCCTTCGAAGAGGATAACGATGATCTGAACAGTGCAGAGCTCAAGTACTATACCGATGCAAACAGTAGGATTCTGAAGCTTCTGAATTCCCTGTACTGACAGTTCCTCTCCCTTTTTCACGGATGAAAAGGTTCCCTGCACTGCATACGCTGTCTCCTGCCCTCCTCCTGTGGAGATGGGATCCCCTGGGCAGGGTTTTTAACATATTATAGCAAGAATTCCCCCATCCTCTGCAGGTGGTGGGATGAAT
>CAMNGW010000120.1 GCA_946538615.1 uncultured Clostridia bacterium | reverse complement strand
CGGCTCACAAGAAATGGATAGCCATTTTTATAGGCACGGATCTGATGTGCCATGCCTGCCGTATCCATCCCGGTAAGATGGTCCGCCTCGTACTCATCCAGCATGCCTCTGATACCGGACTCTGACAGGCTCATATCGACAGCAAAGTCGGAAGCGATGTTCCAGGGGCTGTTGACTTTATGCTGTTCCTCATTGCGGATCTTTGATTTGAGATGCCTGACATCCGTTACCCCGGCCAGAATGACCGACTGGAACGTCACAATGCCATCCGTGTCCCTGGCCATGTACCCATCTCTGAGCTGTGCCAGAAAATCAAGAAAAACCTGATTGTTTGCTGCACTGTCAACTTCATCAATGATCAGAATGATCGCCTGATCAGACTTTCCGCACCAGTCTGTAAGCGTATCAAACAGTTCTCCTAACCGGGCCTTTGGCGCCTCACTCTCTTTCCATTTCCGGATCTTACCTGCTGTATGTTCCGGCATGCTGGACAGCGACTTGCTCCGGTTCCACAGGAGCCTGCAGAATTCCTGAATAAATATTTCTTCTGTGGAAAATCCCGCTCTGCCAATTCCCTGAAAGTCCAGGAAGACAACAGTACAGTCTTTTTCCAGGCTTTTTTTCAGCGCTGTAAGGGTTGTTGTCTTCCCGTACTGTCTGGCACGGCTGATCATGAAATAGTTCCCGGCATCAACCATCTTTCTGATTTCCGCCACCCGTTCGGAAAGATCGACCATGTAATGCTTCGACGGAACACATATTCCCGTCGTGTTGAACTTTTTCATGGCTTCTCCTTTCCGCGCCTTCTCCAGCATACGCGGGCCCTGCTGCAGAACAGCGTTTCCTGTCCCGCGGCATACAGGGCAGCGGATCGTCAGCTGCCTATTTCCGGATCTCCTCTATGATCTCAAGGACCCTCTTTGTGCCGTCCGCAGGGGGCGCCTTCCGGACAGCTTCCCTGAGCTGACCGCGCATCTCCCAGGTCTCCCGCAGCGCCCGGCTCAGCGTGTTACCTGTCATGTCTTCCTGCAGGAGCACGTTGCACAGCCCGCGCCTTTGCATGCTCTGGGCGTTCAGGATCTGGTCGCCCCGGCTGGCCCCTTTGGGGTATGGGACAAGCAGAAGCGGTTTGTCCAGCGCCTGGAACTCCATTAGGGCATTGGAGCCTGCCCGGCTGAGCACAAGATCGGCACAGGCAAAGACATCCGGGAGCTCTTTATCCAGGAACTCAATCTGGGTGTACCCCTGTGTGCCTTCCATCCCGGGATCCAGATTGCCCCTGCCGCACAGGTGCAGGATATCAAAATCCCTCGTCAGGTCCGGGACAGCTTCCCGCAGGGCCTTGTTCACGGCCTGGGCCCCGGATGAGCCGCCCATCATCAGAAGGACGGGCTTTTCACCTGTGAAGCCGGCTATTTTCAGGCCGTTTTCCCTTTTCCCGGAAAACAGGTCCGGGCGCAGGGGTGTCCCGACCACTTCAGCTTTTTTCCCAAGGGCCTCGGCACACTCAGGGAAAGTGGTCACCATTCTTGTCGCAAAGGGCTTGCAGAGTTTGTTGGCAAGGCCCGGCGTCAGGTCGCTCTCATGGCACAGCACCGGAATATGGTGCAGCCATGCCCCGAACACTACGGGCACAGCGACAAAGCCGCCCTTGGAAAACACCACGTTTGGCCGCAGCTTTCCCATGAGATGGGCCGACTGGAAAGCACCCGCCAGGACCCGGAATGGGTCAATAAAGTTCTGCCAGTCAAAATATCTCCGCAGCTTGCCTGTCTTGACCGCATGGTACGTGATCCCGGGAATGGAGCGGATCTTGTCGGCTTCCATGCCCGTGCTCGTCCCGATATAGTGGATCTCATAGCCTCTCTCCTTGAGGACGGGGATCAGCGCCATATGCGGTGTCACATGGCCCAGGGTCCCGCCGCCGGTCAGGACAATGCGCTTACTTTCCATTTCTGTCTTATCTCCTGTTTGCCGCTTTTTCATTTTCCCGATGCACCCACAGGCGTCACTTGCTTTTGCGTACCGTCCCGTCGGATGTCACCGTGGCGTACCACTGCGGGGGGCGCTGGCAGGGCTCCTCCCCGATCACTATCGCGCTGCGCACCGCCTGCTCGGCCCTGTCCGCATCCGCTTCGCTGCGGGCATACAGGGTAAAGAACAGGTCGTCCGGACCCACCTGGTCCCCGATGCGCACGGGCAGGACGAACCCTGTGGCATAATCAAGGGTATCTGTCTTCTTCACGCGCCCTGCCCCCATGCCCTGGGCAGCGAGGCCAAGGAGCGTGGTGTCCATGCTCTGTACATAGCCTTTCCGTCCCACCCTGACCTGTCTTACGACCTTAGCCTGGGGAAGGATGGTCCAGTTGTCCGCCACGCGCGGGTCCCCGCCCTGGGCCGTGACCAGTTCCCTGAACTTCTCAAGGCCCGCTCCGCTTTCAAGGGCGCGCATGAGCCTGTCTTTTCCTTCTTCCGTGCTCTTTGCCGCCCCGGCCAGCACAAGCATATGGGCACCAAGGAGCAGTGAGACGTCCAGAAGGTCCCCTCTGGTCCGTCCGGCAAGCACGTCCACAGCGTCCTTCACTTCAAGGGCATTGCCCACATGGGTGCCAAGGGGCTGCTCCATCCCGGTGATCACGGCTTCCACGGGCCTGCCCGCAAGCTTGCCGATCTCCACCATCGTTTTTGCAAGGGCCAGGGAGTCCTCGAAGGTATGCATAATGGCCCCCGAGCCGGTCTTCACATCCAGCACAATCGCGTCCGCGCCCGATGCCAGTTTTTTGGACATGATGGAGCCCGCGATCAGGGGAAGGCTGTCCACCGTGCTCGTCACGTCCCTCAGGGCATACAGCGTCTTGTCCGCAGGAGCAAGGGAACCTGTCTGCCCGATGACGGCCACGCCGATATTCTGCACCTGGCGGATAAACGCCTCTTCATCCATGGTGACGCAAAAGCCCGGGATCGATTCCAGCTTGTCAAGGGTGCCGCCCGTGTGGCCCAGGCCCCGTCCGCTCATCTTGGCCACCGGTACGCCGCAGGCCGCCACCAGAGGGGCAAGGACCAGGGTCGTCGTGTCGCCCACGCCGCCCGTGGAATGCTTGTCCACCTTGATGCCCGGGATCCGGCTCAGGTCCGCCGTGTCCCCGCTGCGCGTCATGGCCAGGGCCAGGGCCGTGGTCTCCTCATGGTCCATCCCGTTGAGCCGGATAGCCATCAGAAGGGCCGCAAGCTGGTAATCCGGGACGGACCCGTCCGCCGCCCCTTTCACAAAATACGAAATCTCTTCCTCTGTCAGGGCAAGGCCCATTTTCTTGTGCCCGATGATTTCCACCATATTCATGACGGTCCGAAGTCCCCTTTCCCTTAATGCATTTTTCTGTCCCCGTCACAGGAGACGCAGCGAAGGGCAGGCGTTCAGCGTAAGGTCCGCTGTCTCCCCCCGCATGAGGCGGTAATAGGCCGCCGACCCGATCATGGCCCCGTTGTCCGTGCAAAGCCCAAGCTCGGGCATGTAAAGCGGGACGCCCAGGGTGTCGCAGACTTCCTGCATTCTCCTCCGCAGGAGCCGGTTGGCGCTCACGCCGCCGGCCAGCGCCATGCGTCTCGTCCCCGTGTCCTGTATGGCCAGCTCAGCCTTTCCCACAAGGGAGTCCACGACCGCTTTGCGGAAAGACGCCGCAAGGTCGGCCTTAGGCAGTTCCATGCCCTTCATCTCCATGGTATGGCAGGCATTGAGGAACGCCGTCTTCATCCCGGAAAAGCTGTAGTCGTACCTGCCCGGGACATGGGGGTGCGGGAGAGGCAGGAAATCCGGGTCCCCCTCCTCGGCCAGCTGGTCCACCCTCGGTCCGCCGGGATAGGGAAGGGAGAGCACCCGCGCCGCCTTGTCAAAGGCCTCGCCGGCCGCGTCGTCCACGGTCTGTCCGATCAGATGGTACTCCCCGTAGTCCGCCACCTGCACAAGGTGGCTGTGGCCGCCGGATACGACAAGGCAAAGGAAGGGGGGCTCAAGGGAAGGATGGCTGAGAAAGTTGGCTGAGATGTGCCCCTCAATATGGTTGACGGGGATCAGGGGCTTTCTGAGGGCAAAGCTGAGCCCTTTCATACAGCTGACCCCTGTGAGCAGCGCACCGACGAGCCCGGGGCCGTAGGTCACGGCCAGGGCATCGATATCATCAAAGGTCATGCCTGCCTGGCGCAGCGCTTCGTCAATCACCCGGTCGCAGGCCTCCACATGGGCGCGGCTGGCAATCTCCGGGACCACGCCGCCGTAGAGGGCATGCAGGTCAATCTGGCTGAAGACAATATTGGCACGGATCACGCGGCCGTTCTCAATGATAGCCGCCGCCGTTTCATCGCAGGATGTTTCCAGGGAGAGGATGCGGACGCACGGCGAGTGGCGCAGCGCCTCCATCTTCTCCCGGATCGCTTGATCGTAAGTCGGCATGTTTAAGTCAATGTTCCTTATTCTTTCGTCTGGTCGCCACAAGGGCCGCTGCCACCGGGAGCTCAAAGAGCAGGACGGCTATGACGGCATAGGCGATAAAAAAGTCCGTGGGCATGAGGCGGATGAGCAGGTCCTTCCTGGGGTCCAGCAGCCACAGCATATTGGAGAACATCAGGCGGTGGAAGGCTGTAAAAAAGCTCCCGAAGTCGCACGCTCCCCAGATTTCAAGGGCCGTGAGCACCATCAGGACGCTGAGGAGGCCCGCACGCGCGCCGGAGCGCACACCCTGCCTGGGCAAAAAGAAAAGAGCCGCCGTAAGGACGGCAAGGCCCAAGCTGCCCATGAGCAGCACCCGCCGTGCGAGGCCGAACAGGCCCCTCACGTCCTCCATGTGGCGCGCCTCATGCTCCTCAAAGCACAGGTACGACGTGCCGCCCTGCGTGAACACGTACTGGAACTCCCCGCTGCCTGAAAGGTAGCCGGTGACCATACGGCACATGCCCGGGTACTCTTCATCCGGGAGCCCTGTCCTGTATGGCGGCGCGTACATCCTCATGAGGGTGCACATCAGACGGCTGTCCGACCCCAGAAAGAGCAGCACCAGGCACAGCCACACAAGGCAGAGGCACAGCGCCGCCCCAAAAGCCAGAAAGCGAGTGATAAACCGCATGTAACGCCCTCAGACAAAACATGCGGCAGCGCTCCCATTCTTGGGATCGCTACCGCCAGGTGTCAATTACTGCATTTTCAGATAGGATGTCACAAAGCCGTCAAGGTTGCCGTTCATGACATCATCGATATTGCCGACTTCAAAGCCGGTCCTGTGGTCCTTGACCATGGTGTAGGGCTGGAAGACATAGGAGCGGATCTGGCTGCCCCATTCAATCTTCTTCATCTCGCCCTTGATGTCCGCCATCTGCTGTTCCTTTTCGCGTTCACGCAGTTCGAGCAGCTTGGCTTTGAGCATCTTGATACATGTCGCGCGGTTCTGCACCTGGTCACGCTCTGTCTGGCAGGAGACCACGATCCCTGTGGGATAGTGGGTCATGCGAACAGCCGAACTGGTCTTGTTGACGTTCTGTCCGCCGGCACCGGAGGAATGGTAGGTGTCCACGCGCACGTCCTTCATGTTGATCTCGATGTCGTTGTCCTCGTCCTCAAGCATCGGGGCGACGTCGAGGGAAGAGAAGGAGGTGTGGCGCCGGGCGTTGGAGTCAAAAGGAGAGATACGCACGAGTCGGTGGACGCCTTTTTCTCCGCGCAGGTATCCATACACATGGTCGCCGTCGACTTCAAAGGTCACAGATTTGATTCCGGCCTCGTCGCCTTCAAGCAGGTCAAGGAGCTTGACCGTAAAGCCCATGCGTTCGCAGTACCGTGTGTACATGCGGTACAGCATCTGTGTCCAGTCCTGCGCTTCCGTGCCGCCCGCACCGGCGTGCAGAGAAAGGACAGCGTTCGAATCATCATAGTTGCCGCGCATCAGGGTCTCAAGCTCAAGCGCTTCGGCCTGTTCCTTGAGCTGGGAGATCGCCTCTCCCGCTTCCCTGACCATGTCTTCGTCCTCCTCTTCACGGGCGAGGTCCATCATCACTTCGATGTCGTCGGCCGTTGAGAGGAGTTTTTCGTAGTGTGCCAGACGGTTCTTCAGCCCTCCGACTTTCTGGTTGACTCTTGTCGAACGCTCCAGGTCGTTCCAGAAGTCAGGCTGTTCCATCTCCTGCTGCAGTTCGTCGATCTGCTCGCGCATATGATCCACGTGCAGCGCTTCGCCTGCGGACACAATCGATTTGCGTATGCCCTGCAGGTCCTGTGCGTATTGTTCAAGTTCCAGCATTGTATTCCTCTTTTCTGGCAGGTATTCTTGCGGATCCTATCAGAGAGAGGTTACAAGAAACCGCACCGCATGAGCACAGCCGACTCATCCTTTCTTGCTCCCGTTCAGACCGTTTCCGGAGGGAGGTTGCGTCCATGGCAGTTCTTGTATTTTTTGCCCGAGCCGCACGGGCACAGATCGTTGCGGCCTATCTTCTGTCCCACGCGCACCGGCATGGGGGCAGCGGGTTTTTGTGGTGCTTTCGCTGGCTGCTGGCCCTGCTGCTGGGCCCGGGCCGCGGCTGCCGCGTTGCGGCGTATCGCCTCCCGCAGCAGCTCCATATTCGGTCTGGCCTGCTGGACCCGCTCCGGAGTCTTCTGGATGTGGGCGTGCAGCACGGCGCGGACCGTGTCCTCGCGGATGAGGAAGTTCAGTTCCTCAAACATGTGGCCGGCCTCAATCTGGTACTCGGTAATCGGGTTCTTGCCTGAATAGGCGCGGTACCCGATGCCGTCCCTGAGCTGGTCCATAGCGTCGATATGGTCCATCCATCTGCGGTCCACCGCGCGCAGGAGCATGACGCGTTCGAACTCGCGCATATCAATGCCCAGCTCCGCGATCTCTTTCTCGCGCTCCTCATAGAGCGTATGGGCGTCTTCCTTCATCTTCTCAATGAGGGCATCCTTGTCCTCGTTGTCGATGAGGTAGCGGTTGCCGGCGAGGAAGTCATGGTGCACGCAGAGGTTCTCAATGTAGTTGGTCAGCTCGGTCAGGTTCCACTCGCGGGAGTCGTCCGATACGCACTCACGTGCCACGGCACTCTCAATGAGCTTGTCCTCCATGCCGAGGATGTTGCCCCTCACGTTCTCGCCCATGAGCACCCTCCGGCGCTGGCCGTAGATGACCTCTCTTTGCCGGTTCATGACGTTGTCGTACTCAAGGACGTGTTTGCGGGTCTCAAAGTTCCTGCCCTCTATCTTCTTCTGGGCGCTCTCAATCTGCTTGGTGAGCATGCCCGCCGTCAGGGGCTCGTCATCGGGAAGGCCGAGCTTGTCGACCATGCCGCCGATGCGGTCGGAACCAAAGAGCCGCATCAGGTCATCTTCAAGGCTGATAAAGAACTGGGTGCTGCCGGGGTCGCCCTGGCGCCCGGCACGGCCGCGCAGCTGATTGTCAATGCGCCTTGACTCGTGCCGCTCGGTGCCGATGATATGCAGGCCGCCGGTCTTCAGGACCTGGGCGTGCTCGGCGTCCGTCTCCTGTTTGTACTTGTCGTGGAGCTCCTGGTAGGCTTTCCTCGCCTCAAGGACCTCGTCGTCGACTTCCTCGGCGTGTCCGGTGGCCGCCTCGATGAGCTCGGGGTCCATGCCCTGGTTGCGCAGATCGCGCCTGGCCATGAAGTCCGGGTTGCCGCCAAGGAGAATATCGGTGCCGCGGCCAGCCATGTTGGTGGCGATGGTCACCGTCCCCAGACGGCCCGCCTGGGCCACGATCTCGGCCTCACGGGCGTGGTTCTTGGCGTTGAGGACTGAATGCTCTATGCCGTGCCTGTCCAGCATCCGGGAGAGCATCTCGCTGGTCTCCACGGTCACCGTACCCACCAGCACGGGCTGGCCCGTGGCGTGGTGTTCCTCAATGGAGCGGACGACCGCCTGGAACTTGGCATTGGAATTTTTGTACACCACATCGTCGAGGTCCTTGCGGATGTTCGGACGGTTGGTGGGGATCTCTATGACGTTGAGGTTGTAGATGGCCTCAAACTCGTCTTCCTCTGTCTTGGCCGTACCGGTCATGCCGGCCAGCTTTTCATACATACGGAAGTAATTCTGGAACGTGATGGTCGCCAGCGTCTTGCTCTCGCGCTCGATCTTCACATGCTCCTTGGCTTCAATGGCCTGGTGCAGGCCCTCCGAGTAGCGCCGGCCGATCATCAGGCGGCCCGTGAACTCGTCGACGATGATCACCTGTCCGCCCTGCACCACATAGTCCACATCGCGCTTCATGATGGCGTGGGCCCTCAGGGCGCAGTGCACGTGATGGTTGAGCTCCGCGTTATCCGCATCGTTGATGTTGTCGATCCCGAAGGCCCTTTCAATCTTCTGGGCGCCTTCATCGGTAAGGGCAACGGTCTTTTTCTTTTCATCGAGGGTGTAATCCTCTTCCCGCTTCAGACCGCACACCACATTGTCCACCCGGGTGTACAGATCCGTGGACGTCTCGCCCTGCCCGGAGATAATCAGCGGGGTACGGGCCTCGTCGATGAGGATGGAGTCCACTTCATCGACAATGGCAAAGTGGTGTCCGCGCTGCACAAGGTTCTCCTTGCGGATAACCATGTTGTCCCTGAGGTAGTCAAAACCCAGTTCGTTATTGGTCCCGTAGGTGATATCGCAGGCATAAGCTGCGCGCCTTTCATCCGGCTCCATGTCGTGGACGATCAGGCCCACGCTCAGGCCCAGGAAACGGTGGACCTTTCCCATCCACTCGCTGTCACGGCGGGCAAGGTAATCGTTGACTGTGACAATATGGACGCCTTTGCCGCCGAGTGCATTAAGGTAGGCGGGCAGTGTGGCTACCAGCGTTTTGCCTTCACCGGTGCGCATTTCAGCGATATTGCCCTGGTGCAGCACCAGGCCGCCCAGGACCTGTACATGGTAAGGACGAAGGCCCAGGACTCTTGCATCCGCCTCGCGGACCGTCGCGAAAGCCTCAGGAAGGATATCGTCCTCCGTTTCGCCGTTGGCCAGACGTTTTTTGAATTCCTCCGTTTTGGCACGGAGCTGTTCGTCCGTTAACTTCTTATATGATTCCTCAAGGTCGTCAACCTGCTTGACTGTTTTCTCAAGTTTCTTGAGTGTCGAAGCATTGCTGCCGCCCAGGAGGTTTTTTACAAACTCCCACATGACACGTAATTACTCCTTTGTTGTGTGTGCGTCCCTGTTCCAAAAGAAACACAAGACGACACAATGTAAAGTATATATGCAACTCTTTCTTCTTGCAAGTGTTCTTTTTTTTTGATATTTGCTTCACTTTGTTCTTAATTCCATCATGAAAATCATTCAAATTTGCATGATGGAATAGCTTATACGTTTAAGTAAGACTGTGCTTTTTGAGATTCTGTTTCCGATCTCAGAGTGCTCATAACATCCCATATGTATTCCCAGGAGCGCCATCCTTCATGCTGTACCCGGTATTCTGCCGGTGACCTTCATGCAGAATCTGTCTGATGCTTCCTGCATCAAAAGATTTCCTTTCTTTCTAAAGAGAAACAGACCTTAATACGTGGGTTCAGCCTCCTGAGAAGACCACAGCAAGCTTGTTCTGCTTCTTTATGGAGGCATCACTGAACCACATACTGTCCGATGAAAAGATATTTGGATGCTGCAGTGCAAGCGCCCCTGGAAGCAGATGCTTCAGAACAGGTTTTGAAAGAAAAATCACATTTTTCCGGGTTTTTGATTCCCGAAGGGAGGACTTCAGGCTCAGTACATGTTTCCACAAGGCAGACATCATTCATGCAGAGGTGCCCTGGAAAAACAGTTGCCTCGGTTGCCCGAGTCATCTTGTCTCCCTGCTGTAAATGCACAAATGCCCTCCGTACCGCTAAAACCGGTTGGTTTTGAGCTTGGATGGCATGGAATTCAGACCTGACTTGCGGGCTACAGCTCAGCAATTTCATCCAAAGACAACCCCGTTACGCTGGAAATGATTGAAGGATCGAGCCCCTGCTGCTTGCAG
>CAMNGW010000119.1 GCA_946538615.1 uncultured Clostridia bacterium | reverse complement strand
TGGGCGGACATCGTCAACAGCGGCTTCAAGTGGTACCGCCAGGGCAAGGTCGGCGGCACCACCAATGCCAACATCAACAGCTCCATGCTCTACCCCTTCACCGATCCTGATTCGCCTGCCGGCGGCATCTCGGTGGAAGGCTGGAAGACCCTGTGGAACTACTGCGCAAACGGCAACTTCACCGGTGACAGCTACGGCCTCGATCCCCTGATCCGCGGCGACGTGCAGGTATCCACCTTCTACTCCTCTTCCCTGTATGGCAACATCGAGGCCGCTGAGGAGAGCGCAGAGAACCCGCTGCGCGGCACCCTCCAGCCCGAGAACTGGGCCCTTGTTGAGATCGACGACGGCACGTACTATATCGCCGAGTACCTGGGCATCCTGGAAAAAGAGGGCCGCACGGAAGAACAGACCGAAGCTGTGAAGGCTTTTGCTGAATGGTTCGGCTCTGCCGAGACACAGGCCGCCTGGTCGGATGAGTTTGACAGCTATCCCTGCAACGAGGAAGCTGCAGCAGCCGTCTTTGACGAGACCCCTGCCATCTACACCATCAAGAACTTTGCTCTCAATACCGTCGAAGGCACGGATATGACGTACGCCGAGTATGTCGCGGCCCACAGCGCACAGTGGACCAACATCATGACCAACCTTGGCTTCTACTGGGCCGACAATGCCGCCGCCCCCGCAGAGCCTGACTGGGACAGCCTTGACTGGAGCACCCTGACACAGAAGAAGGAATAAACAAAGACCCGTTGGGCGGGCCCGCTGCGGGCTCGCCCTGTTTTTGATTCCGGGCACGCATGAGGAGTGAAGCGTATGATTCAACTGAAGGATATTGTTGTCAGGTTCGGCGACTTTGAGGCACTGCACCATATCAATGTCGATGTCAGGGAAGGCGAGTTCTTCACCTTCCTTGGGCCGAGCGGCTGCGGCAAAACGACGACGCTGCGGACCATAACGGGGTTCATTGAGCCTGTATCGGGCACGGTCCATATGAAGGGCGAGGATATCACCCATGTGCCGATTGAGAAGAGGAACATCGGGATCGTGTTCCAGAGCTATGCCCTCTTCCCGACCATGACCGTGCATGACAATATCGCCTTTGGCCTTAAGATCAAGAAGCTGAAAAAAGCCGAGATCGAGGAGAAGGTCCATACGATTGCCCGCAAGGTGGAGCTGGGCGAAGATAAGCTGTCCAGGGCTGTCGGCCAGCTCTCCGGCGGCCAGCAGCAGCGCGTGGCCATCGCCCGCGCCCTTGTCACGGAGCCGTCGATCATCTGCATGGACGAACCCCTCTCCAACCTTGACGCCAAGCTGCGCGTGCAGCTGCGCAACGAGCTCAAGAAAATGCAGCGGGAGTTTGGCATCACCACCATCTATGTTACCCACGACCAGGAGGAGGCCTTGACGCTGTCGGACCGGATCGCCGTTTTCAACAAGGGCTATATTGAGCAGATCGGCACGCCCAACGAGGTCTACAACCACTCAAAGACCGAGTTTGTCGCCAACTTCATCGGGGACATCAACCGCCTCGAGGATGGCGTTTCGGAAGCCATGCACCTGAGCGCGTCCAGCCACCACTTTATCCGCCTTGAGCGCGTAAGGGTGAACCGTGAGCACGATGACGGGTGCTTCACCTCAGAGGGCGTGATCGAGAGCCGCGAATACTACGGACTGTATATCAAGTACTATATCCGCGCCTGCGGCCAGACCATCAAGGTGATCGAGAAAAACGACGGCATCAATATCTATGAGCCGGGCGAGAAGGTCACGGTGGGCATCCATCCGGCAGACATCATGTCATATGAAGCGAGGTGAGCATCGTGCAGAAAAAGGCACAGCGCATCAGCGCGTCGACAGTCTATAAAATCTTTGGCGGTGTCCTGTTCGTCTATCTTTTCCTGGGGTTCATGGTCATCCCCTGCCTGAACACACTGACCTCCATCTTCAGCACCAGGGATTCAAGCGGCAACCTGGACCCCTTTGCCGTGATCCGGTTCTTCCTTGCCGGCAATATGCCCAGCTTTGTGGTCAATTCCCTGAAGCTTGCCGTGTGCCTTGTGGTCACGGTGAACATCGTGGGCATTTCCATTGTCCTTCTCACGGAGTACTTTGACATCAAGGGCGCAAAGATCCTGAGGCTGGGCTATATGACGACCCTCATTTATTCGGGCGTCGCGCTGGTGACGGGCTACCAGTTCCTCTACGATAAGGACGGCATGCTCACCAACTGGCTCCTTCAGATTTTCCCGGATATGAACAAGCAGTGGTTCTCGGGCTTCAGCGCGGTGCTTTTCACCATGACCTTTGCCTGTACCTCGAACCACGCCCTCTTTCTGCGCAATGCCATCCGCGGGATCGACTACAACACCGTGGAGGCGGCGAGAAACATGGGGGCAAAGCCATTCAAGGTGCTCTTCAGCGTGGTCATGCCCACCCTGCTGCCGACCCTGTTCTCACTGACGGTCATGACGTTTATCACGGGCCTTTGCGCCATGTCGGCGCCTACTCTCCTGGGATACAACTCCATCAACCCGGAGATTGTGCGCCTGGCCGGGTCCACCACCGCCGATGAGGCCTTCCCGCAGGCGCGCGCCGCCCTGCTCTCGGTGATCCTTGCCACGTTCACCATGGTCCTGCTGACCATCCTCAATCACTATGAGAGCAAGGGGCACTACCTGTCGGTGAGCAAGACGAAAGCCAAGCTGGTCAAGCAGAAGATCCAGAGCCCTGTGGCCAATGTGCTGGCCCATATCTACGCCTATGTCCTGTTCGTGATCTATATGACGCCTGTTGTCATGATCCTTGTCTTCTCCTTCCAGAACTGGCCGGCGATCCGTGCCAAGTCGCTGAACTTTTCGGACTGGACGCTGGTCAATTACTTCGGGTCCCAGGATTATGAGTATATGACCAGCCGCGGGAAGCACAGGATCCGCACAGGCTCCATCTCCGGTGTGTTCGCCAACGAAAAGACGGTTGGCGGCATCCGCCTGAGCTTCATCCTCTCGGCCCTTGCCGCTGCCCTTGCCTGCGTGATCGTGGTGATCGCGGTCAATTACATCTTTAAAAACAAGAACAGGAAGCGGGCCGCCCTCGTTGAGGGATGCCTCCTCTTCCCCTGGCTCCTTCCGACGATCCTGATCTGCTATTCCTACCGGATCTTCTTCAATGACAAGATCTGGTACGTGTTCGGGCAGAACCTGTATTATGCCGAGAACGTGCGCTTCCTGATCATCATGGCCTATACGGTGGTCAAGCTGCCCTTTGCCCTGCGCATGGTCAAGGCGGCGTTCTATGCCATAGACGACGAACTGGAGGACGCGGCGCGCAACCTTGGCGCGAGCAGCCTTGTGACCTTCCTGAGGGTCAAGCTCCCCATTGTCCTGCCCAGCGTCCTGGCCGTGTTCGCCCTGAACTTCAATGCGCTGTTCACCGAGTATGATATGAGCGCGACCTTCCACTCCAGCTATGGAACGAGCTATGCCATGGTGATCCAGAGCATGTGCAACGAGGAGGGCAGGGACGGCATGAACATGAACGCCTCGGGCCGCAGGTGCGCCTCTACGGTGTTCATCATGCTGGTATCTGGCATCATTCTCTACCTTGTCTACGGCGTGGGTGCCAGGGACCTCGGCGACCGTCTGACCCTGCGTGAAAAACGGAGGAAAAGGTGGGAAAAGCTCACCGGACGCGCCAAAAAGACCGTGTAAAGCAAACAAAACGGCAGAGCATGCTCTGCCGTTTTGTTTTGAGATGTATCGCGGGGCCGCATCAGCGGACGTAGCTTTCAATGAAAACCTCAATCTGCCTGTCCCACAGTCCCCATTCGTGGACCGCATCCGGGATCTCTTCGGTGCGGATGGTCCAGCCCGCCTCTTTTGCCGCGCGGCAGAAGGAGAGATGCATGGGATAGAGCCCGTCGGCCGTGCCGCAGGACACGTACAGGGGAGGGCGCTTGGGGGATTTCTTTTCCAGAAGATGGAAAAGGTCGTATTCGCTGCCGCGGATGCTGTCCACGCCGCCGAAAAGGTTCACATAGCGCTCCGGGGCACGGTCATAGCTCCCGGCCAGGTCGAGGGCGCCGGAAAAGCTCGCTGCGGCGGCAAAGCGCCCGGGATAGGTCAGGGCGAGGCGCATGGCCCCGTACCCGCCCATGGAAAGGCCGGCCACATAGGTGTCCTCCGGCTTGTCGGAGAGACGGAAAAAGGTGTGCATGACCTTTGGAAGTTCTTCTGAGACATAGTCCCAGTATTTCTCGCCGTGGGCCTCGTTGATGTAAAAGCTGTGGTTGACGGCGGGCATGATGACGGCGAGGTTGTGCCTGGCGGCGTAGCGCTCAATGCTGGTGCGGCGCATCCAGATGCTGTGGTCGTCGCTGTAGCCGTGCAGGAGGTAGAGGACCTGCGGGAGCTCTTTGCTGGCGCTGGCCTGTACGCCTATGCCCATGCTCTCCTCGGGGAGGATGACATTGACTGTCGAGGCGACCACAAGGGACCTGGAAAAAAACTGGACCTGACAAAAAGCCATACGGATGCTCCTTTCAGAATGATGTCACTGGGGAAGGGAGATGGAATAGACCGCGGTGCTTGTGCCCACAATGGCCCTGCCGCTTGTGGTCAGGCCGAAAAAGCTGGTGATCTCGCTGCCGTCCTGCAGGGGGAGGCGGTAGCCGTAAAAGCTCTGCTTGTCCACGTCCGCGCGGTACAGGTAATCCGCGGCAAAGGCATACAGGTTCTTTCCCTGTATGGAGGCGCCGATGCAGGCCTTGGGCAGGGTGTAGCGCCTGTCCATGCTCCCCGAGAGGATGCGCAGCTCCGTGATCACATTGAGCATGGAGCGCTTGGGGTTGCGGGCCAGGAGGATGTAGGCGTTCCCGCGCTCGGGCTGGAAGCAGTCCAGGAAGTACCAGCCGTAGACCAGGCGCGTATCGGACATGTTCTGCACGCCTTTATAGTCGAAGGTGTACATCTGCTGGGTGGTGAACACGTGCAGGGCGTTGTTGGCAAAGAGGACCTTGTAGGCGAGGAACTCGCCGAGGCTGACAATGCCGGTGTTCATTTTGCCCACCTGGAACGTGTTGAGGATGGTGTTCACAGCTGTTCCGTAGATATCCATGGAGAGCGTCCACAGGTACTGGTCCGCCTCGCCGTAGAACCCGCAGTCGAGCATCATCTTCTTGGTATAGGCTTCGGATTCCTCGTCCACGCTCGTCCCGTCAAGGGCGCGGATGACGAGGGTGGGCGAGGTGTCGTCCCCCACAACGGCCGCGCAGTAGCGGCTGCCGATGCGGGCGAACTGGATCTCCGCGATCTGGTTCTCGTTGTAGGTGGGGCGGCCGTTCTTGTCCACGATAAAAAGCCTGGAACCGGACCAGACCACGATGTGGGTGCTGGAGGTGGAAAAGTGCGCGTTCGCGCCTACGGGCAGGCTCCAGCGCACGCCCCCGGACGCGTTGAGGCAGTGAATGGAAGCGTTGTCATAGTACAGGACGCTGTCGCCAAAGCAGGTCACGTCCTGGGAGGCTGTACAGGGAAGCAATTCAGACGAGATTTCGGATGTGGAGCCGCTGTGCCGTATGGCATAGATGCCTGCGGCGATGAGGACGACAATGAAGATCAGGATCGCCCAGGAGCGGATCTGCGCGTAGCGCTTTTTCTCTGAACTGGCCACATTGCTGTATTTGAGGTGACCGGTCATGCGTGGCAAACGTATGGCCTCCTCTCTTGTAGGGTGTGCCGCCGCAGCGGCCCCTTTATTGTAAGCAAAAGTGGGACGTGAATCAAGATCAAGTCGTCCGGCAGATTGATTTACGGGCCTGATTCGGATACAATAAACATACTGCCCCCCGGGCAGAATCCACTGACAGATCAACAGGAGGCCATTGGCTGTGAAAGGCATTATTCTTGCAGGCGGCGCCGGAACCAGACTGTACCCGCTGACCATGGTGACAAGCAAGCAGCTTCTCCCCGTGTATGATAAACCCATGATTTACTATCCCCTTGCCACGCTCATGCTGGCAGGGATCCGCGATATCCTCATTATCTCCACGCCCACCGATACGCCACGCTTTGAGGCGCTGCTGGGCGACGGCAGCCAGTTCGGCATTGAGCTGCATTACGCTGTCCAGCCCTCACCCGACGGCCTTGCCCAGGCTTTCCTCATCGGCGAGGAATTTATCGCCGGCGAGCCCTGCGCCATGGTGCTTGGCGACAACATCTTCTACGGGAACGGGTTCGGCAAGCTGCTGTTGCACGCCACTGAGTCCGCCATGCACGGAAGGGCGACGATCTTCGGCTACTATGTCAATGATCCGGAGCGGTTCGGCATTGTCGAGTTTGACAAAGACGGCCATGTGATCTCCGTGGAGGAAAAACCGCAGCACCCCAAGAGCAACTACTGCATCACGGGCCTGTATTTCTATGATGAGCGCGTGTGCGAGATGGCCAAGAAGGTGAAGCCCAGCGCGCGCGGCGAGCTGGAGATCACAGACCTCAACAGGCTCTACCTCGAGGACCAGACGCTCAATGTGGAGCTGCTCGGCCGCGGCTACGCCTGGCTTGACACGGGCACCATGGACAGCCTCCTGGAGGCCTCCGAGTTCGTGCACATGATTGAGAGCCGCCAGGGCATCCAGATTTCCGCGCCCGAGGAGATCGCGTTCATCCGCGGCTGGATCGGCCGCGAACAGCTGATGGAGTCGGCCAACCACTACGGGAAGTCCCCCTATGGCGCGCACCTCAAGGCGGTTGCGGAAGGGAAGATCCAGTATTGAGAAGACAGACAGGTCTTCCGGCCGTCCTTCTTCTGGCCGTGTTCCCGCTGGCTTTCCATACCTACAGCAGCCTTACCCGCTATAAGTATGACCTGATGCTGCTGTGTACGGCAGCGTGCTTAGTGTGCGCCGTTTTTGCCTTCCCTTCCTGGCGCAGGACGTGGCGCGTGAGCCCTGCAAGGATCCTGGCCCTTTTGTGGTTCTCCACCCTTGTGCTCTCCTCGTTTTACGGCGCCTATGCAGACACCATGAACGGGGACATGCGCGTGACCTTCTTTGGCGCGGTGCGCTATGAGGGGCTCCTGAGCCTGGGGTGCTATTTCCTTCTGTTTATGATTTTCTCCCTTGTCCCCCAGGAGCGGTCCGCGGCCCTGCCGGCTGCGGCCCTGTCGCTTTTCCTGTATGTGGGGATCACGGCACTGCAGTACCTGGGGTACAACCCCCTTGGCCTGTTCCCTGAAGGGCGCAGCACGTCCACCAATTACGAGTTCCAGGGCCCCATAGGGAACATTGACATGGTCAGCGGCTACCTGACGCTGGCCATCCCCCTGCTGGTCCTCACCTGGGTCCTCGGGGAAAAGTCCGCATCGCCTGCCTTTGCCCTTTCCGGTCTTCTGGGCGTCCTTCTGGAGACCATGATGGAAGTGCAGTCGGGCACGATCGCCATGATGGTGCTGTGCGGCATCCTCCTTGGCCTTTACCTTCACCGGAGCGATGTGCGGACGCGCGCTGGGCTCGCGCTGGGCGGCATGGTCCTGTGCCTTTTCCTCAGGTCCCTTGTGCGCCTTCCCTGGCTGGACGGCGGGGACAGCCCGGAGCTGGTCTTCCGCCCCCTTTCCCTGCTCATCCTGCTGCCGGCCGTGCTCTTTCCGGTGCTTTCCGGGTTCTGGAAAGGGCGGGTACGGAAGGGGACGCTGTGGGCCCTGACCGGGCTGTGCCTGGTGCTCGCCCTTGTCCTTGTTTACGTCATGCCCCTGTCCGGTGAAGGGGCGCTGACCGAGGTCCATGAGATGCTCCACGGCCATGTGGAGGACACGTTCGGCTCCTGGCGCGTGGGCGTGTACCGCATGACGCTGGATATGAGCCGGGGGAACCTTCTCCTGGGGACGGGGCCAGACACGTTCTATTATGCTTTCCGGGACTATCTGGTGCGGACAGGCAGCCAGGTGGGTGAGAAATTTGACAACCCGCATAACCTGTATCTGGCGTTCCTGACCAACACGGGTCTTCCGTCCCTTGTTTTGTACCTTTCCCTTGTCCTGTATGTCCTGGCGCGGTGCATCCGCAGGCGGGAGCCCTTTGCTTCCGCCCTCGCCGGGAGTCTTCTTCTGTACAGTATTCAGGGCTTTTTCTCCTTCAGCATCTGTCTTGTCTCACCGATGTTTTATGCCATCCTTGGCATGGCGGCGCACGAAGGGGAACAGGCCCAGGAGGTGTTGTCTTATGATCCTGCCCGGTGAAATCCGCAGACGGGCCTGGGAAATGCTGGAAAAGAGCCTTGGCATGTCCATGATCGTGACACTGCTGGCCAGTCTGCCCGCCCTGGTTTTCCAGGCGGCCCTCAGCCTTTCCCAGCAGAGCCTGATCAATGCGGTGCTGCAGTACCAGTACGCGGACCTGAGTGGGGCGCTCCTGCGGAGGATCGTGCTTGCGGCTTCCCAGAGCATGGGAGGGCTCGCCAGAGGGCTGTGGCTGTCCGTTCCCGTTCTGTTTATCATGCTGCCGTTCCTGAACATCGGGAGGATGTATTTCCATCTTCGCGTGCTCAGAGGAGTGCAGGCAGGGGTCCAGGATGTTTTTTCCAGGGCCAGCTGCTTTATCAAGGCGATTGTGCTGGAGATCCTGACGGTTATCAAGGTGGTCCTGTGGACACTTCCCGGCTTTGCTGTGATGCTGGGCGGCGCGCTGCTCTATGTGCAGGTCAGGGGGGTCAGCGAGGGTGTTTTCACCTTTATCTATTCGCTGGGCATGGGCGCTATGCTCTTCCTCGGCGTGCGGGCGAACCTCCATTACCTCATGGCGCCGGTGATCATGGCGGACGTGCCTGAAAAGGGCCCTGTGGTCTGCCTGAAGGAAAGCATAGGGATGATGAGAAAGAAGGTTTTCCCGCTTTTCTCCCTGCTGGTCAGCTTTGTGCTCTATATGCTCCTTGAGGATATCGTGGTCAACCTGATCGCTGCCATCTCCTATCCGGTGGGGCTGGTGATCAACCTCGCGCTGAGCCTGGTCCTCACGGCCTGGATGAACACTGCCCTGTGCGGCTATTATGAAGTGCGCAGGGGAGCTGAGCAGAAAACCTTTGAAGAAGAACCAACGGAACTCAATTGAAAGAAGGCTGTGGAAATCCACAGCCTTCTTTGCACCGGTAAAGAAAAAGCAGCGGGAACGCTGCTTTTTCCTTCACGCTTCGCTGTCGTCCTCATCTTCCTGCATTGACTGGAAGATTTCAAAGACGCGCTCAAGCACGTCCTCGTCGACATCGCCTTCAAATACCACGTCGTCGCCCTCGTCACGGGTGCGCAGAATGATGACCTCATCTTCGTCTGCGCCTTCCTCAAGGGAAACCAGGACGGCATAATCCTCGCCTTCATAAGGCACAAGGGTGAGGAGCTGGAAGGGATGTTCCTCGCCGTCCTCATCAACGAGCATCACGGGGCCGGGATCTTCCAGATCTTCCCCTTCGAGCTCTTCGTCGGGATCGAATGCGTCCCCGAACAGGTTGTCATTAGCCATAAGAAAAGTCTCCTTTCGCACGTTTGCGATGCATCATATCATAATGCTCCCCGGTGCGCAATCTGTCTCTCAGAAAGGGAGGGAGAGGAAGGCGGCACGCACCTGCTCCTCGGTGAAGTCCCCGAGGATCCCCTGCACCATGTCGGGGCTCCCGCCGCCGCGCCCGCCGAGGGCGGACTGCAGTTCCCTGGAAAAGCTCCGCACGTCGCCTTTGAGCGAGGACAGGGCATAGTTCCATCCGCCTTCCCGGGGCACAAGGACCAGGGCAAGGCTGCAGTCCTTTGCGAGGGTCCCGGCAGCGGGACGCATCTGGGACATGGCCAGGTCCGCCACCAGCATCCGGCGCTCGCCCGTCAGGGCCTCTTTTTCATGCATGAACAGCTTCATGGCGAGCTGCTCCTTGAGGTACCTCAGATCGTCCCTCTCCCTGATGAGGCGGGCGACGGCGGGGGCCAGTCTGCCCGGCTTCTCGCTGGTGAGATGGGAAATGGCCTGGTTCTCCTCCAGCAGCCGGTTCTCAAAATCCAGGGCCCGGTCCCCGCAGAGGATGGAGATG
>CAMNGW010000118.1 GCA_946538615.1 uncultured Clostridia bacterium | reverse complement strand
TATCACCCGCCAGTTCAGGCTTCTCGTCTCCGGGACTGTCTTCTGCCTGAGCATTGAGAATATAGCGTATACGGTCGATTGAGACCCCGGCACGGCTCATCCCGGAGATCACGCGTCCTAACATCCTCACAGGTCCTGACAGCATCCCGCAGTAGGACAGAAAAGCAATATATCCGCCCACCGTCAGGTTCTCACTTAGACAGAGACCTGCACCTGCAAGCAGGACCAGGAGGGTCTGCAGTCCTGCAAGGGCATCGCCTGTCGCCCAGAAAAGAGAAAGGAGGTGCATCAGGTGCGTCCACATCCCAGTGTATTCTTCATTGCAGTCCGTGAACCGCTTCTGTTCATAAGCTTCCCGGCCAAAGGCCCGGACAACGCGGATGCCTGTCAGGTTCTCCTGCGCGACTGCTGAAAGACGGCCCTCCATCCTGTCCACTTTCTCAAAACTCTCCTCGATGCGCTTGTGAAAATAGTAGGAGAACCCGATCATCAGAGGAACAAAGACGCTGACAATCGCGGTAAGCTTCACAGAGATGGACAGCATGAACGTCAAGGAGAGCAGGATGGATACCACCATGCGAATCAGCGTCGTCAGCTGATCGGCCAGAAAAGCGCGTATCACGTCCACATCGCTAGTGCACCTCTGGATAATGTCACCGGTGTGGTTCTCATTGTGCCATGCCACAGGAAGGGACATGATGTGCGAATAAAGAAGGTTCCTGGTGTGCCGCAGCATACTTTCCTGTCCTTTGATATTCATGACCCGGAAAGTGTACCTGCACACAGCCGCGGCTGTCGCAATGAGGATAACCAGGACGCCAATGAGCAGAATGTGCCCACGCAGGTTCTCAGTGCCCCCCGCCAGTTCAAGGAGCTTCTGGATTCCGGTCCCTGCGTCAGCCGGTGCATGGCCAATCACAGAATCCACTGTGAAAGAGATGATCTTGGGGTTAATCAGGTCCAGGACCGATGTGAGCCATGCAAACAGAATACCACCGATAAAAAAGCGCTTTGAACCCTTGACCAGGCGCAGCAGCACACCTGATCTCGATTCGATCTTTTTGTTTTCATATACTGCTTTTTTCGTCAAGGGGGTCACCTCACGTTTCTCCAAATGCCTTTTCAAGTGCTTCATCTGCAAACTGTCTTGTGAACAGTGACCAGTAATAGCCCTTCTTTTCCATCAGTTCCCTGTGGCTGCCTGATTCAACAATCTTTCCGTCTCTCACGGCAAGTATCATATCTGCATCCACAATCGTGGAAAGGCGATGGGCAATCATAAAACTGGTCCTGCCTTCTGTCACAGTGCGGATGGCAGCCTGAATGGCTTTTTCCGTTACCGTGTCAATAGATGAGGTCGCTTCATCCAGCACAAGGATTCTCGGGTCCGCCAAGATGGCACGGGCAAAAGAGAGGAGCTGTCTTTCCCCGGTGGAAAGCATACTTCCTCCCTCACCGACATCGCTGTCAAGTCCCTTATCCATCCGTTCTATGACACGGTCCGCTGAGACCATCTTAAGGGCCCGCCAGATCTCTTCATCCGTTGCTTCAGGGTTCCCATAGCGCAGGTTTTCCCGCACCGAACCGGAAAAAAGATGCGGGGTCTGCAGCACATAGCCGATATGGCTGTGCAGCCAGAGCTGGGAGCGCTCCCTTGCATTCCTTCCGTCAATGAGCATCCGGCCGGAAGTGGGCTCATAAAATCTGCACACAAGATTGACCAGTGTGGACTTGCCGGCTCCTGTTTCTCCAACAATAGCCACGCTTTCCCCATGCTTTACCGTCAGGTTGAAATGTTCAAGAACATTCTCATCGCCGTCAGGATAGCGGAACGAGACATCTTCAAAGGTGACATCACCTTTAAGCTCCTCCCAATTCTCTTTCCTGGGATGAAAGGTGTCCCCGTACTTTTCCACCACTTCAGGTGTGTCCACCACACTGCTCTCGGTCTCCATCAGGCGGGTGAAGCGCTCAATGTTCACCTGGATGGTCGTCATGGCCGTCAGACAGTTGATGCAGTTCTGAAGGGGCTCCATAATGCCAATGGCGTAGGACATGAAAACAGAAAGCGTGCCAAGCTGCATCAGGCCTTCCATCGTCAGGCTTCCGCCCTGCCAGAGCACGAGTGCCAGGGCAGCGGACGAAAGAAAGGAAACGCTTGTGCCGATCATGGTGGATGTGCGCCCTGCCTGTACCGAAGCATGGGCCATATCCGCAGTGTCCTTCTGGAAATCGGCATTCATCCGCTCTTCAATCGTGAGGGTTTTTATGGCCCGGATTCCTGTGATCCCTTCATTAAAATCGCCAGAGATCGTTGAGTTCAGTTCGCGCACGCGGCGGTTCTGCTCAATCAAGCGCCGCCTGAAGAATGTAACGAGAACGGAAGCGACAGGGACGAGAAGCAGGACAAGGCATGCAAGGCGCATATTCGTGACAAGCATAACAACGACAACCGAGACAACATAGCTCCCGCTCCATACGAAATCCATCAGGTGCCATGAAAAAAGCTCTCCGATCCTTCCGGAATCACTCATGACACGTGCGTGGATATACCCGACAGAATTGCGGTTGAAGTAATCAAACGTCAGGGTCTGGAGGTGATTGAAGGCGGCATTGCGCAGGTCCCTGTTAATCCACAGCTCCATTTTTGAGCACATAAATGCAGAGTAATAGTTGTCCCATACCTGAAAGGCAAGCACAAGAAAATAGCCTAAACCGATCAGGGGCAGTGTGTCCGCCGTCTGTCGGGCCAGGTTATGGTTGAGTATGTGCTGATTGAAAAGAGGATAAATGGCATCAATCAGACTGGAAAGAACACCAAGGAAAACCATCAGGAAAATTTTTCCCCGGTATACAGAAGCATATTTCAGTATTTTGGGAACGCCAAAATACGGCAGAGTTTTTCTTTCCTGTTTTTCCATAGTTCCCTCATTGTGGTTTACAAAATACAACCGGTCCGGGGGGCGGACCGGTCGGAAAATCAATCAGATGCGTTTGGCAAGAGTATCCGGATTGGTTGCATATAGCAGGGCCGATTCTCGGGTGATGGTGCCTGCTTTGCAGAGCCTGAACAGCTCAGCGTCCATGGAAAGCATGGATTTATCCGACCCGCCATAGATCACGTTATCAATCTGATGGGTCCTTCCATCGCGAATCATGTTCTGTATGGCTGGGTTCACGGTCATGACCTCAAACACAGCAATCCTTCCGCCGTCAACGGTGGGAATGAGGCGCTGGGAAACAACGGCCCTCAACACCATGGACAGCTGTACGCGGATTTGCGTCTGCTGTTCTGCCGAGAACGTGTCAATGATGCGGTCAACCGTCTTTGCAGCTCCGATGGTATGCAGCGTTGAGAGCAGCAAATGTCCTGTCTCCGCGGCCGTGATGGCCGTCCGGATGGTTTCATGGTCGCGCATCTCGCCCAGAAGGACAACATCCGGCGCTTCGCGCAGGGCCGCCCGCAGCGCGCGGGAGAAGGAAGATGCGTCATTGGGCACTTCTCTTTGGCTGACCAGTGATTTTTTGTGCCTGTGCAGGTATTCAATGGGGTCCTCAATGGTCACGATATGGGCCGCTCTGTTTTCGTTGATCTGGTCAATGATGCAAGCCAGGGTCGTGGACTTGCCGCTGCCTGCAGGGCCAGTGACAAGGACCATACCGCTGCGCAGCTTGGCCAGGTCCAGTACGAGCTGAGGAATATGCATGCTGGCAGGATCCGGAAGGGCAAAATTGACCACACGGCAAATCGCAGCAAGCGTCCCGCGCTGTCTGTACGTATTGACGCGGAACCGGCTCACATCGGCGATGGCAAAAGAGAAATCATCGTCCCCATTCTGGTCCATGTTGATGATGTCACGGTGCGCAAGCTTATACATATCCCTGACAAGGATCTCTGTCTCTTCGGGTGACATCTTGTTTCCAGAGATATCAATCATATCAGCATTGACTTTGACCGTTACACCCGCGCCAGGAATAAAGAAAATATCCGAACCACCCATGGCAACCGCTTTTTTCAGTAGTTCACTCAGTTCCATAGATCCTCCGTTATGACTGAAAGATTGTACCTGATATAACGGACACGCTGAGATTGGCCCAAGGGCAGGATCTCAAGGGCGCAGTCAAGCTCCCGGGAACCGTCAGATACACTGTAGGATATCACATTGTCTTCAAGGGTAAATTCCGTGTCCTCAAGGACGTCCGCTGCGGCCAGGAGATAGTCTTCATCGGACTGCAGCGTGGCAGCAGCCTGAATGAGCAGCAGTTCAATATCCGTGCGCTTAATCTCGGCCTGGGCCTGCAGCTTATAAACATCCTCGGTGACTTCAGCCGCACGCTCGGAAAGCGTCAGGTCATTGCGGGCGCTGAGCAGCGACAGCATGCCAAGGGCCATCATGGAAAGGACAACAAAAATCAGAATGAGCGAAGATGCTCCGGGACCCAGAGAGATACTGCTTTTCTTTTTCATGATCATCCAGCCTCCATGAAACGCACAACAGGCAGCGTAATGAGGGTTTCCTCTTCTGTTTTCGCTGTCACAGTATGCTCAAACAGTATGCCGGTGGCAAAATCAGACTTGCTCAGGACCACGGAAATCGCGTACCTGTCTTCCCTCAGGACCCATTCGCCATTCTCTTCGGTGAAGCCAAGCGATGTGAGGAGGTCCTGCGGATGATCGGTGACATACAGCTGGTCAGCCACATTCTGCGTTTCCACGATGGAAGCAGCAATCATCTCTGATTTGACTGAGAGAGATTTGGCCTTTCCGAAGGCTTCAAGGAGAACGGTTGAAGCCATGAGGAAGAACATGATGACAATCATCAGCTCAACCAGAAGGGCATTGCTCCGGTTTCTCATTGTTCAGCCCCCTTTACTGTCCGCAAAGCAATTTTGACCTCGTGCCATTCACCGTCAGTCTGAAGCTGTATGCTCATCAGACCATCCTGGATCTCGGCCCGCATCGCATCTGCTCTGCAAATTTCTTCACCGTTTTCAGGCTCAAACTCCACCGACGCCTCGGTGAACCACTCTCTCAGCACGCCGTCGTACACATAGATGCGGGTCACATAACTCTCATCATCGTAGGTGTTCATCATAACAATGCAGTCCTGTCCATCCATACTTTCTATGGATAAAACACCGGACTCATCGTCTCCGCGGATCATGCTTCGCAAGTAGGCAGCGCCGATCCGTGCCGTGCTGTGGACACCGCTGACTTCATTAATGTCACGGTACACGCGGGCCCCGAGGACAACCATGACGGTGCCGAAAACAGCAAAAATCCCCAGCAGCAGAAATACAAATATACCTGAAATAGAATGATTGATCCGTTTTTTCATTCAGCCTTCGCCCCTCTCTCCGTCACCCAGATATCAGGGAACCGGTTGGAAGCAAATGCTTCATAGGTAATAAAATATCTGTCCTCATCATACGCCAGATGATAATGTTCACGGACATACTCGAGATCATCCGGATATGCACCTTCTACAGCATAACATGTGAGAACGGCATCTTTAATCGCATTGCGAACAAGCTCGGCCTCTTGTGTTGCTTGGGTGTTGCCAATCCTTCCGAAAAGCGAAACGCAAAGCACGAGGACCAGAGCGATCAGTGCAAGTTTCAGGAAATCTCTTATGCTCATCCCGTACTCCTTTCTGTGCTTAGCTTACAGACTGGAAAGAATGCCTGCCATGGGCATCATGACAGAAAGAAGAACGGCACCGATCACAAGGGCCAGCAGAGCCACAAGAGAAGGTTCAATGATGGAAACCAGACGCGTAATGTCGTTCTCCACAGACTCTTCATACAGTGAAGCAAGATTTCCCAGGACCTGGTCCTCTCTTCCTGTTGCTGAACCCATCCGGATCATCCGGGCATGCAGCTCAGAGAAGATCTTTGTGCTCTCGATGGCGTCAGCAAACGTCGAGCCGGCTTCAAGCGAATCCTTGATGCCGCGCACGCTCTGTGCCGCGTCCGGGTCATCTATCACATTGGCCGTCATCTCCAGTGCTTCCTCCATGGGGAAACCGCTTGAGAGCATCATCGAAAGGACGGATGCGACACGGCTGGCCGTGAGTTCTTTCTGCAGTTTATGCATGACAGGGATCTTCTGGATCATATCCATAATGGTGCTCTTATAGGCGGTCCTTGAAAGCACCAGGCCGACGATCACAAGGATCACTGTAACAGCGATCAGGCACAGCACGACCCAGCCTATGACTGTACCGATCCGCATCATAACGGCTCCACTCTCACTCATGCCCACACCCATGGTCCCAAGCACCCGCTGGAAGACAGGGAGTACCCGCCAAAGAAGAATCAGTACGATCACAACAAGCATGGCGCCAAGAACGAGAGGATAGGTGACAGCTGAGCTGATCGATGAACGCATTCTGTCTTCGCGGTCATAATAGGCTTCCAGGCCACGCATAACACGTTCGAGGTGTCCGGAGCGCTCTCCGATGCCTACCATCTCCACAAGGTACTGCGGCCATCCCTGGTCGTTTTTCAGGGCTTCATACAGGCTGCCGGTTTCGGTTACGCCTTTTGCAGCGCGCTGGTACAGGTCCGCATGGTCGCTGTTTTTTCCAGAGCCCGCTAATGTCTCCATGCCATCGTACAGTGGCAGTCCTGCCTCAAGAATCAGAGCGACCTGTCCACAAAAATTGCTCAGTTCCGCTGCACTCAGTCCATGCTCAAATTTCGCCATATCTGACTTCCTCCTTTTTCATCCTGTCAGTAATAACGTTCGATGGTATACTCTTTGACCTTGCTGATCCCATTGACCGCTGCAGTCGGATCAAAGAAATAGGACTTGCCCCCAAATTCGGTTTCCACCCATGCGTGATAGTTCTTGTCAGCATAGCCGATCATCAGCCTGGCAGGTATCCCCTGGGTTCGCATCATGGCAATGCATATTGCGCTCAGGTCCTGACATACGCCCATTTTTTTCTTGAAACTGCCGTCTATATCAGGAAGCATGCCGGCTTTTATGTTGACGGCCTTGAGAAAATCATAGACAAACGATTTGCTCATATAACTGCAGATTGCATCATAGGCCTCTTTTTGGGACTTGTTTTTGCAAAGGTCCTCTGCCGTCTTAACAGGATCTGAACCTTTCTTGTAATTCACATACTGGTTCGGATAATAATAGCAGATATCCTCGCTGTCAAGCTTGACATTGATCGTTATTTTTCCGGCTGCAGAATATTTCTTTCCCGATACATTCTCATAAAGGGAGATCGTATATTTGCCATCCCCGAACTGCAGAGGGAAAACCTCAAACTTGGCATCTGAATTCAGATCATAAGTCAGCGTGGTATTCCCTTTTACAACGCGCATTTTCATCTTGTGCTTATTCTTGCTCTGCAGGCTCGCCTGAAAATATCCCTGTGACGTATTCGCCACATCAATTTTCAGTTTCCCGTCTTTTTTCAGACCTTTTCCTGGTTCTGCCGGCCATTTGGCTTCAGCAAGCGCCATGGTCGGGAGAAGGAGAGCAAACAGAACAAGACAGACAATCCATATTCCCGAGTATTTTTTCACACCGCAGCGCCTCCTTTACGTCAGAATCGATAACAGAGCATTCATCTCAAGTCGGGCTTTATCATACATTGCAGAATAATCAGCTTCGGTCTGGTTCCTCAGCAGCTCAGTCATTTCCTGAACCGGCACAAGTACAGGTGTCAGGGAAAGATTAGCCATAACCCCTTTTAGAGCATGGGCATGTTCGAAAGCTGTCTTATAATCGTGCTGTGCAAGCGCCTCACCTAATGCATCCATGCGCCCTGCATCATCTTTGATTTTACCGACCATACGAAGATAAAACGCTTCATTATTCAGACATCGCTGCATACCTTCATCCACATTAGCACCCCAGTCTTTAAGTGCCTGAAGTGTCAGCATGACTTCAGTCTCCTTTCTAATTTCGAGATTGACTCCGATGTATGTTGTTGTATAACTAACCTTTTTCATTATAACGGACAGCAGGAGCAGTTACAAGAGGATTCTTGCAAAACATATGTTTTTTCTTTAAAAATCTTCTTTCTGATGTCAGACAGGGAGCTCTTCATCCGATGTTCTTCCCTTTTGATCCTCCGTTCCCGGCATGGGCGGGAGCTCATCAAGCGAAGACAGTCCAAAATGTCTGAGAAAATCATCAGTGGTGATATACAGAATCGGGCGTCCAATGGCATCTTTGCGGCCGCCTTCCCGTATCAGGCCTTTGGTAACGAGCACCTGTATGGAATAATCGCACTTGACGCCCCGGATCTGTTCGACATCTGCCTTCGTCACCGGCTGTTTATACGCAACTACAGCAAGCGTTTCCATAACCGCTTGTGATAATGTCTGCTTCTGTACCGGCTGGAGCATACGCACGACATCTTCACTGTACAGCGCGCGTGTGGTGAGCTGTACATGGGTGCCAAACTGGTTCAGGCTGAAGCCGCGCTGCTGAAAGTCATATTCATCTTTAAGCTCTTTGAGCGTACGCTGCAGGGTTTTGCCGTCCACACCCAATGCAGTGGCAAGTTCAGAGACCAAAACAGGTTCTCCTGTAACAAAAAGGATCGCTTCAATTTTCCCTTTGAGCGTGCCTTCCTCTGCTTCCTGTACGTCAGGCGCTGGTTTCTCCTCCAACAGGCTCTACCTCCTCTGGCTTCCGTCCCGCGAGCAGAATGATTTCACTGCCGGGTGATTCCTGCTGCACATGCATTTCGCCAAGCTTGAGCAGTTCAAGCAGGGCCATAAAAAAGGTGATGACCTCTTCTTTGGTCGGCGCCTCGCTGAACGCCTCGTCAAAACGCATGGTTTTTTTCTTATGCATCATCTGGATCAGGGTAAGCATGCATGTCTGCACATTATGCTCGTCCTTGTGGATGTCCCGGGAAGCATAGTGGTTCACCTCTGGTTTGATATCAGGGTCAGGGCGTCTTTCCAGCACGCGCTGAAGCGCAGCCAGGAGCCCGTCCAGGTTCAGCCCCACCAGCTCTGTCTCTTTGGGTGGGAGGGGGAACTCATCCGGAAGCTTGGCAAAAAGGTTCCCTGCAGCATGTTCAAATGCCCTCATCGAATTGGCTGTTTCACGGAAAGCTTTATATTCCTCAAGCCGCCGGATCAGGGCCGCCTCAGGGTCCTCCTCATCCTCTTCCAGCGGAGGGGGCTTTGGCAGCATGGCCCTGCTTTTGATCTCAAGCAGCGTCGCGGCCATAACCAGGAAATCGCTCGCGTCCTCCATATCCAGGATGGCATCCGAATGGACATAGGCAATGTACTGGTCCGTGATCTGACTGATAAAAATGTCCTTGATCTCAATTTTTGCCTTTCCGATGAGCTGAAGAAGCAATTCGAGGGGACCGTCAAAATCTTTGATTTGAAAGTTCATGTGTGCCTCAGAAGAAAAGGTTCAGGAAGAATCCCCGGACGGCACCTGTGAGTGCGGAGTTCACTGTGGAGAGGATGCCGGAAAGTGCGCCTGTAAAGCACAGGACCAGCAATACGATCTGCGCGATCCGGAACGTCTCGCTGTTCAGGTTGAACCGTCCTTTGAACACAATATCAATAAAAACATGGTAGCCATCCAGCGGAGGGATAGGCAGAAGGTTGAAAATCGCCAATGAGACATTGATGGAAGCCATCAGATAGAAGAAATCAAACGCGACACCTGAAGTGGACTGTGTGTACTTTGCAATCAGGACATAGATCATCGTGGAGAGGATAAACAGGATCAGGTTCGTGACGATTCCTGCAAGGGAAACAAAAATATCATCGCGTCGGGGATTGCGGTAGTTTCTTGGATTGACAGGCACCGGCTTGGCCCAGCCGAACCCAAGGAGCACCATAAAGACTGTTCCCATCGGGTCAAGGTGCTTTCTTGGGTCAAGGGTCAGTCTGCCCATATATTTTGCTGTCGGGTCACCGCACTTGAGCGCAACAAATCCATGGGCACATTCGTGAAGGATCAGAGACGTGAGAATGGCCACTGCGTATATCGCAATATAGACCAGAAAGCCCAAAGGGTCCGTGCGGAGCATCTGTCCGTACCATGAAAGTCTGTTCAGCATAATTTATGCCCCCCTCTCGTTTTCGGCAAGGGTCATGGTGCCCTTGTCCGCATCCAAAGTGTAAGGCGTGCCAAGCGGCAGCGTCAGATTATGCTCAATGTGCCCGCAGCTTAAGCCAAAAGCAGCAGGACAGTCAAGCCCTGATGCGTACTGCGCAAGAACATCCATCAGTTCAAAGCC
>CAMNGW010000117.1 GCA_946538615.1 uncultured Clostridia bacterium | reverse complement strand
GCGGCCATTCTCATCATTCTCATACTCAATGCTGCTGTATCCTTTCTTGGAAGGCACCGGATTCCCATTGACATCTGTATAGGTTTCAGCAACGGCACTGTCCTTGATTTTTCGTCCATTATAGCCAAAAGATACCATAGCGTACCCGTCGACATTGTTAACAGGTTTGAGGTCAGTATCCAGATAAGTCTCCGTTGCCACTTTCTTCCCGTTATAGGTTCTCTGAAGCGCAGCATAGCCAAGGGACTCAACAATCATCCTCTTGTCGTTTTCATCAAAATAGAACTGTTTCAGGATGGCCCCTGTACGGACATAGTATGTTTCAACCCGGCTGTATCCTTTTGCAGAAATAATTCTTTCATGGTCAGCCCCATAGTACATGACCTGCTGTAACCGGTTCCTGGGCCCGTATTCCTGTGTGATTCCGCAGTATCCGTCCTTGTGCCAGAATGGCGTCCCGTCTGCATTGTAGAACCAGGACGTGGTCTGCGCTACAGCGGGATACTCATACTCCACATAAGCATACCCGCTCGGCCCCGGAACAAGGTTCATGTCACCATCGTACCAGGCATCCTTGATGTAACGGCCATTTTTCAGAGTCCGTTCGTACACAGCGTAATTATACCCTTTCGCTGTGTTTATCGTCAGGGCCCCATCTTTGTCATAATACGCGTACCTGATGGGTTTATTGCCGTAGAAATCAATGACAGAATAAGCATAGCCGTCAGGACCATTGATATAATTGCCATCCACATCACGGTACTCGTCGCCATTCTTTGTGCGGCCAGTGTTCTGCGAGAAGTAATTGGTCCTGTAAATGGCATACGGAGCATTGACAAGATTACCTTCAGCATCATAGTTCCTGGTTTCTTCGTGCCATTTCCCGTAATACTGCAGTGTCTGTCTTGCATATCCGTCAGGACCTGTGACATAGTTCCCGTCAACATCCTTGTAGTTGCGTTCAACAACAATTTTCTTGATGTTCACCAATGAAGTGGCAACATGATATCCTGCCGCAGAATTGACAGGGTTCCCCTCCGGGTCAAAGTAGGATGTCGTCTGCACTTTGCCATTTTTATAGGTGTACCGGATAATGGCATAGCCCAGGTTATCTGCCATGACGACATTTCCATCGGCATCCACATACCTGCGCTCAATGATCTGCCCTGCTTTATTGTAACTTTTCTGCATAAAAAGGTTCGATGATACCTCTGCAGATGCTGTCATCAAAAGCATAAGCAGCATCATGATCAATACGGAAAAAAGCGAGCGTTTCGTATAAATCACCATCCACATCATAGATTGCATCATTTCCCAGAAACACATTCCATTTTCTCTGGATCATCTTTCCAGTACGGTCAGACCGTCTCTGTACAGCTTGCCGGACTGAAACTGGGGATGCTTACCTGAATGTTTCCATTCCAACGGAAAAGAAGGCTGTCTGGCGGTTCTTTTCGTTCTGAACAGTATAGAAAAGTATAACAGGTCTCTTCTTACTCATCAAGGATTTCCATCTTATCATATATGTAACAATCTATTCCCCTTCCCGGCACGGAGGATTCAGTTTGAAGGACAGACTGCGTCATGGAACATCTATGCATACTTAACAGGCTGAGCATGCATATGTGAGCAATTTGACCCGCTCAAAAAAGTTGAACCGGATGAGGCAGCTTACCTGCACAGCATACTGCCTCAGTCCTCCAGATGATTTTCCTATTTAACGGAAAAAGCAGTAGCTGCTGCCACTGCTTTCTGAAATTAATTTTGTGTCTGCACAGAATCAGCTTTCGGTGCCACTGCAGGCTTGGGAGCCGGCGGTGCAACAGGAAGAGCTGCCTGCGGGTCGCGGGGACGGTTCCGTGTCTTGATCACAATGCACGCCTCGCCTTTTTTGTTCATAGGACATTTTTCAGCACACTGACCGCATCCGGTACAGGCATCATTCACAAAATGCTTCTGCTTGGGCTCGCCCTGAATGGCGCCAAACTGGCATGTGCGCTTGCACATACCGCAGCCGATACAGATGTTCCTGTTGATTACGGCCACCTGGCGCTCATCGAAGAAAGCATGCATGGCTTCCGTCGGACAGACTTCAGCGCACATCATGCACTGTCTGCACTTCTTGTAATCAATCTTCGGCAAGCCATTGACTATCTCAATGGCACCGAACTTACAGGCCTTGACACACCTCTGGCAGCCAATACATCCGATCTGGCAATTGGCGGAAACGGCCTTTCCGATACCCGGGTTGTGACAGGAAATATCCACGTTCTGAGAGAGGGGCCTGAGTTCAAGCACATGTTTGGGGCACGCTGCAACACACTTGCCGCAGCTCTGGCACTTTTCCTCATCCACCACGGCAATATGCCGGCTCTCATCCATATGGATCGCACCGAACGGGCAGACCTTTTCACAGGTTCCAAGGCCCATACAGGCATACTTGCAGGTTTTGTAGCCGTCGGATAATGTGGATGCCGCTACACAGTCGCGGATACCGTTATAGTTGAAACGGACCTTGCAGTTGTCCGTGCCGCCCTGACATACCACGCGGGCAACCATCTTTTCTGTCTCTCCGGCTTCGACGCCCATGATGGCAGCCACTTTCTTGGCTACGTCAGTACCGCCCACGGGACAGGCTGTGACAGGGGCTTTTCCGGCTGCAATGGCATCAGCACAGCCATCGCATCCCGGGAAACCACAGCCGCCGCAATTCGCGCCCGGCAGCGCTTCACGGACCTGATCACGGACAGGATTCGAAGGCACCGCAAAGACTTTCGCAGTCCATGTGAGGAGAATGCCAAACAGGACACCCATCACGCCAAGGACCAGTACAGCCCAGACAATATTCATCCTTCAAGTTCCTCCTCTATGTCAGATCAGTCCGCCGAAGCCCATGAAGGAAATGGCCATCAGGCCAGCGGTGATCAGGGCTCCCGGAGAACCCTTCATCCACTTGGGCATGTTCGACAGTTCAAGACGTTCACGGATACAGGCCAGAAGAAGCAGCGACAGGGTAAAACCAAGTGCGGAGCAGCAGCCACAGAAGGTGGCCTCAAGCAGGTTCCAGCCATCAGTTATGTTGTTGATGGCAACAGCCAGCACAACACAGTTCGTGGTGATCAGAGGGAGATATACGCCCAGAGCCTGGTAGAGGGAATAAGAAAGCTTCTTCAGTGCGTTCTCAACAACCTGAACCAGAACCGCAATCACCAGAATAAAAGCTATGGTCTGCAGATAATCCAGACCAAACGGCGTAAGAAGATAGGTCTGCACGAGCCATGTGATAAACGATGCAAGGGTAATAACGAAAGTAACCGCCATGCCCATGCCCAGAGCAGTATCAAACTTCTTGGAAACCCCCAGGAAAGGGCAGATGCCAAAGAACTGGCACATGACATAGTTATTGACCAGGAGATACCCGATCAGCATGGAAAGATAGACGTTCATGCGACAGCCTCCTTTGTCTTCCTGGTCTCAATCGCCTTGCGGATGCAATTGACAAGGACCATGAGAAGACCAAGTGTAATAAAGCCGCCAGGGACCTGGTTCATAATGGCCATGGCAGGATACCCTTCAGGCATCATCTGCAGGCCGAAGATCGTGCCAGAGCCAAAGAGTTCGCGGATGCAGCTGAGAATGGTGATCGAACAGGTAAATCCAAGGCCCATGCCAAGTCCGTCTGCCACAGAGAGAACCGGCGGGTTCTTTGCAGCAAAGGATTCAGCGCGTGCAAAGATAATACAGTTGACCGTAATCAGCGGAATATACGTGCCCAGAGAGGCGCGCAGGTCCGGCAGGAACGCCTGCATCATCAGGTCGATCATGGTCACGAAACTGGCAATGATCACAATATAGGAAGGAATGCGTACCTTCTCAGGAATGATATTGCGCAGAAGAGAAATAAAGAGGTTGGAAAATACCAGAACGAAGGTTGTGGCAAGGCCCATGCCCACGCCGTTCATCGCCTGCGTGGTAATACCCAGTGTCGGGCACATGCCCAGCATGAGCACAAAAGTCGGGTTCTCAATGAGAAGGCCATTGATAAAAACCGAAAGGAAAGTCATCTTTTTCTTACTTGCCATTCTTCTTCACCTCCCCGAATATCCTCGGGACCGTGAACCGGTCAATCATGGGTGTCATGACATTCATGAACAGTATGGCGAAGGAACAGCCTTCAGGATAATTGGCAAAGGCACGGATCACAAACAGCAGAATGCCGCAGCCCACGCCCATGATCACACGGCCAAGGTTGCTGACCGGGCTCGTGACGTAATCGGTAGCCATGAAGAATGCGCCCAGCATCAATGCACCCGAGAAAATCTGGCACACAGCCATATCAAAGCCATCCTTGAGCAGGAAGCAGATGAATGTTGTGCCGATAAAGCATACAGGGATCTTCCAGTCAATGATCCCCCGGATGATAAGGTAGACACCGCCAAGAATGAGGGCAAGCTTGCAGGTCTCTCCCAGAACGCCAGGGACATTGCCGATAAACAGGTCCCAGAGGTTGACTGTCTGACCATTGGCAAGCGTGGCCAGGGGGGTCGCGCCGGAGACAGTATCTGTCATATAAAGGGTGGGCGGATAGCTTCCCATCATAGAGCCCCAGCTGACAAAGAGCACAGCTCTTGCTGTGAGGGCCGGGTTCATAAAGTTGGAGCCTAACCCGCCAAAGATTTCTTTGCACAGGACCATGGCGAAAATGCCGCCGACAATCGGGATCCATATCGGTACAGTCGAAGGCAGGTTGTAGGCCAAAAGGAGACCTGTCACAACACAGCTCCAGTCGCTGCAGGGCACTTTCTGTCCCATCAGCTTGGCATACAGGAACTCTGCAAGCACACAGGAAATCACGGACGCCGCAATCAGTTTAAGTGCAGGCATACCGAAGAGTATTACGCTTGCAATGCCCGCAGGTGTCAGGGCAAGGCACACTTCCTGCATGATCCGGCGCGTACTCACGCCATCGCGGATATGCGGCGAGGACGTGATAATCAATTTCTTTTGCATGGTCAGTCCTCCTTCTTCTCTTCGGCCTTGGCCGCAGCCTTCTCTTTTTCAACAGCTTCCGCCTGGGCCTTTTCACGCTCTGCCTGTGTCTTGCGGCGTGTGGTAATGACACGCTTGCCCGTCTTAAAGGACTGGGTCAGCATCCGTTTGGCCGGACATACAAACGTGCAGGCACCGCATTCAATACAGTTCATGACCCCCAGTTTTTCACTGTTCTCATACTGTTCATTGCGGATATACAGGTCCATGAGGTACGGGGAGAGCTTCATCGGACAAGCTCTCTGGCACCTTCCGCAGCGGATGCACGGGCCTTCCGCCGGCTCTTCCGATTCCTTGCCGAGGGCAAGAATACCCGAAGACCCCTTCGTGATCGGAATTTCCAGATCGTTGATGGCCATGCCCATCATGGGGCCGCCGTTAAGGATCTTCTTCACGCCATTCTGGAGCCCGCCGCAGGTATCCAGGAGCAGGGAGATCGGAGTCCCTATGCGCACGCGGTAGTTGCCGGGGTTGTTGACAAGTCCGCCCACGGTTGTGATCCGCTCAACAAGGGGTTTGCCATCACGCACTGCTTCATCCACAGCAAACACTGTGCCAACGTTCATGACAACGACGCCCACGTCAATGGGGAGCCCGCCATTGGGGACCTGACGACGGGTAATGGCATATATCAGCTGTTTCTCACCGCCCTGGGGATAGGATACAGGAAGACCCTTCACACTGATTCCCCCGAGACCGCTGGCTGCCTGAGAAATGGCAGCAATCGCATCAGGCTTGTTGTTCTCAATCCCGATCACAGCCTCTTTGACACCCAGTGCTGTCATAATGATGTGAACGCCGTCCACAATGCGGTTGGGCTGCTCAATCATCAGACGATGGTCCGCGGTAAGGTAGGGTTCGCATTCAGCTCCATTGATGATCAGCTTTTCAATCACCTTGCCGGGTCCGGGCGTAATTTTGACTGATGTAGGGAATGTTGCGCCGCCCATACCGACGATGCCTGCTTCACGGACAAGATCCTGCAGTTCTTTTGCGCTGAGCGTCTCAGGGTGGTCACAAGGTTTGAGCTCGATCCACTCATCCTTAAAATCGTTGTCTATGACAATCGCCTGTACGGTCAGACCGCTAGCCAACAGACAAGGACGGATCTCATCAACGGTCCCGGATACAGTGGCATGCACCGGGGCAGAGACGAAACCGCCTGCTTCACCAATCACCTGGCCGACCAGCACATGGTCACCTTTTTTAACGATGGGTTTTGCGGGTGCACCAATATGCTGCGATAGCGGAATCACCACACGGGCAGGAGCGGTCATGTCAACAATGGCGTTACCGCTGTTCACAGCCTTGCCGTTCTTGCCTTCCTTGGGATGCACACCGCCAGGAAACAGATGTTTTCCAAACACGGGTTTGGGTCCCCCTTCCACAATAGCCGGGATATCCCGGCAGAAATGGTATATCAAATGAAGTACCTGGTCATTATATCATAGTTTTTTGACATGCAACAGTCCGGCGACAGAATTCTTTGTTTTTCTTTGGGACGCTACTCCCCCGCGGTCTGACTCCCAGTCACACCAGCGGCACTTTTATTGCGCTGTGCCCGGAACGCAGAGGCTGTTTTGAGCATGTGCGATGCATGGGACTGGGCACTTTCGTCTGTACCTTCCGTTCCGCCAACCATACGCCCAACCTCTGCAATCCGCTCTTCTTCATTCAGGAGCCGTACACGCGTATTCGTCCTTCCGGCCTCTTCGTGTTTTTCCACAAGGAACTCGTAATCTGCCATGGCGGCAATCTGAGGCAGATGGGTCACGCAGATCACCTGTCTGGAGCGCGCAATTAATGCCATCTTTTCTGCGACGACCTGAGCCATCCTTCCGGATATCCCAGTGTCAATCTCGTCAAACACCATGCACCCCACGCCGCCCCGCTCTGCTTCGAGGGACTTGATGGCGAGCATGATCCTGGAGAGTTCACCGCCGCTGGCAATCTTTGACATCCCTTTGAGGGGCTCACCGGGATTGGGTGAAATCATGAACTCCACGGTGTCTTCCCCAAGCGGCTGCGGCAGCTGCTGCTTGGCAGGCGGCGGAGCAAAGTCCACTCTGAAAACCGTATGTTCCATGCCCAGGTCTTTCAGCTCATGGGTCATGTTTTCCTCAAACACATCTGCCAGATGGTGCCTTGATGCGGTAAGTTCCTTGGCTTTGAGCCGGTAGGCCTGAAGGAGCCGCTTGTGTTCCGCGGCAAGCTGCGAAAGCTGCTCATCCATGGCTTCGAGCCCGTCGTATTCCTCCTGCATGTTCCGTTCCCGTTCAAGAATGGATTCTATGGTATCCCCATACTGTTTTTTCAGTCTTCGTATGAGTTCCAGTTTCTGGTCCACAGCTATGGCACGCTTCGGATCAAAATCACCCTGTTCCAGGAGCGAGGAGAGTTCATAGCTCACTTCTTCCAGTTCATAGTATGCACTCCCCGTGCGCTCTGCGAGTGACTTGTAATTCGCATCAAGGTCCTGGATGCCGCTGAGTGCATCGAATGCGGATTTGAGGCTGGTCAGCACGGACGTCTCCTCCCCTGCTGCAAGGTGCCCGTAAGCTGTCCTCACTGCATGGACAATGCGGCCATTCGCCTTGAGACGGACCTGTTCCTTCTCAAGTGCTTCGTCTTCCCCGGGCTTGAGCCTGGCCCTGGATATCTCACTGAGCGATTTCTTCAGGCTTTCCATCCTGAACTGTTTGCGTTCATTTTCCCGTACAAGCCTTGCGTACTTTCTGTGACATTCCAGGAACAGATTGCACGCCCGCTCCGTCTCACTGAGCAGCTTCTGGTGCTCCTCGCCGCCGCTCTCATCCAGGAACCCCAGATGGTAACGCGGGTCCAGCAAAAAACGGCCCTCATGCTGGCCATGGACATCCATGAGCCGGGCCGCCGTCTCTCTGAGCACTGTCAGAGGGGTCACGACACCGCACACGCGGCACAGGCTGCGGGTGCCTGTCAGTTCGCGGTAAAGCGTCACAGTATTATCTTCGCAGGCGATCTGCTCAGAACCAAGATAATCCTTGACTTCCACATCACCCGACACATCAAACACGGCTTCCACACTGGCCTTATTGGTTCCCGTCCGGATCAGGTCCCTGTCCGCACGCCCGCCAAGCACAAGATTGACTGCATCCACCACAATGGATTTTCCTGCACCTGTTTCACCAGTCATCACATGAAGGCCATTGTGAAACTCCAGTGTCAGGTCCTCGATCAGCGCAACATTCCGGATGTGCAGAGACAAGATCATACGGTCTCCTCCTCTTCTTCCAGCAGGTTCTGTATGCGCCTGACCAGTTTTTCCGAAGCAGCCATGGACCGTGTCGCCACAAAAATCGTGTTATCACCGGCAAGCGTCCCCACCACTTCGCGCCATGAGCTTCCATCTATAGCCTCTGCCACCATATTGGCAGATCCTGACAGTGTCTTTACCACAACCATGTTCTGAGCCACTTTCGCTTCCAGTACAGAATCTCTGAAAATGCGCTTGAAAAAATTGCCCCCTGAGGCTTTGACCTGAGCAGGGAGCGCATAGCAGGTCACACCGTCAGGTGTGAGGATCTTTGTCAGACGCATCTCCTTCATATCGCGTGAAACAGTTCCCTGGCTCACGGTAAAGCCGCGCTCAGTCAATGCGTTCACCAGGTCTGTCTGGGTCTGTATGATTCCCGTCTGAACTGCCATACGGATAGCGTCCTGACGCGCTTTTTTACTTGTAATCTCCAATCGGTTCACTTCCCTGTCCGGCATAGAAGATGGTCACGCTCCATGGGCTAACACTTCATGGGCCTGACGGACAAGCGCGTGTATGCGGCTGTCCGTCATGACAATGTCCTGACCGTTTGTAAGGTATGCCAGGAACTCCATATTCCCTTTCGGCCCCGTAATCGGTGAATAAGACAGATCTTTAACCTGTAAGCCGACAGTCGGCGCAAAGGCAACAAGGCTGCGCAGGACCTCCTCATGCACAGAGGCGTCCCTTACAACACCATTTTTCCCCACCTTGCCCCTTCCGGCTTCAAACTGGGGTTTGACAAGGGTGTAAAACACACCGTTTTCCCCCATGATCGCCGCTGCCACAGGAAGAATAAGCTGAATGGATATAAAGGAAACGTCCATGACCGTGATCTGCGGCTGGAGCGGGAACATGTCGCGGGTAAGGTGCCTTGCATTTGTCCGCTCCATAAGCGTGACCCGGGGGTCCTGGCGGAGCTTCCAGTCAAACTGTCCATATCCCACATCAATGGCATAAACGTGCCTGGCCCCATTTTGCAGGCACACATCGGTGAATCCGCCTGTAGCACACCCGATATCCATGCAGACCTTGTCCATAAGATCGGCATGAAAAACCTCAATTGCCTTTTCCAGTTTCAGCCCGCCCCGGCTCGCATAGGGCTGGGCCGGTCCCCTCACAATCAGCTCCGTATCCTCTGAAACCATCTCAGAAGGCTTCTCCACACGGACCTCTCCGCGGTAGACCTGACCCGCCATAATGGCCGCCTGGGCCTTTTCACGGCTCTCACAAAGTCCCCGGGTCACCAGGGCAACATCTGCCCGTTTCTTCTCCTGCATGCTTACTCCCTGTTTCTTCCAGAAATCGTACAATCCGCGCCGCCATCTGCTCCGGCAGCAGTCCCAGATATTTGAGCAGCTTTCCCCTCGACCCATGCTGAATAAAGGTGTCCGGAATGCCAAAGGTAAGCCTGTAAACCATTTTCTGGCGCGCAGCATAAAAACTGTCAACATAGCTGCCAAAGCCGCCCGTTGCCAGATGCTCTTCCATGGTGACAACAGGTCTGTCCGACAGCCGCAGCAGGCAGGCCTCATCAAGCGGCTTTACGGTGGAACAGTTGACCACCTCAGCATGGATGCCGTCCTGAGCGAGAATTTCCGCACAGCTTACCGCTTCCCGGACCATAGAGCCTACGGCAAGGACCGCAACATCTTTTCCCTCTTTGAGCACTTCCCATTTTCCCAGGGTAAAGCTTTCGCATTTCTGGGGCATCAGAATACTCTCCCGGCCATATCGGATGGCAAGCGGACCGTTAAAATGCTGGGAAAAGCGGACCATGGCCCTCAGTTCCTGAATATCCCGCGGTGCCAGCACCGTCATCCCCGGGACCGGTATCAGCTCGGCAAAGTCAAACACGCCGTGATGTGTCTCTCCATCATGCGCAGATAAGCCGGCCCTGTCCAGCAGAAACGTCACGGGCCATTTCT
>CAMNGW010000116.1 GCA_946538615.1 uncultured Clostridia bacterium | reverse complement strand
CCCATCTGCCGGAGGGCTGGGAGCGCTACACATTCTGTTTCCACGCCGGTGACGGTGTTGTCCGCGCTGAAGTGACAAAGGAAGGGTGCCGTCTGAGCATGGCTGAGGGCACCTGTGCCAGGCTCAGAGTGTACGGTACATGGGAGGAGGTCCGCGCTTGAAGCGACAGATCGGTTTTCTTCTCCTGCTCCTGGGCCTTTTCTCCCTGTGCACCGCAGGGGCCGGGCCGGCTGAACATTCAGCCCGGTGCCGCGTTTTCGTGGACCAGGAGGAAATCAGTGTCCTTGAAACAGCGGTGTGCGAGGTGCGCACATGGTCTGCTGAGCCGGACCTCACCACCACCCCTGTGGCCATACTGGTCCATACCTTTCCCTGCCAGGTGACCGTCCAGTTCCCGGACACTGAACTGACAGACGTGTGCATCCGTCCCCTCTCGCTTGGCATCCGGCCGGAAATCAGCGGTCAGACGGTTGCCTTCCCGCTCACAGGGCCCGCTCAGCTCAGCATAGAGTACAATGGGCAGTACCACGGTGCGCTGCTTCTGTTCGCCGATGAACCGGATGCCGGAAGGCCCACAGAGGACCAGAAGAAGGTCCGCTACTTCGGGCCCGGTGTCCACAAAGACCAGATCATTACCGTGCGCAGCCACGAAACCATCTACCTTGATGAAGGATGTATCCTCTATGGACAGATTTACTGCGGTCTGGGGAGTGATTTCACCATTGCAGGCCACGGTATACTGTCCGGAAGCATTTATGACCGCTACAAAGACACGATTGTCCCCGTCAACCTTTCCAACTGCTCAGATTTCACCATCCGTGACATCACGATCCTTGACCCGTCGGCGTGGACAGTCAACCTCCTCAAATTCAAAAACGGCCGGATCGAAAATGTCAAAATCATCTCGGCGCGGAGCAACAGCGACGGCTTTACCTTCCAGAACTGCAGCCATATCCGGGTCAGCAACTGCTTTGTCCGTTCATGGGACGATTCCCTTGTCATCAAAGGGTACGGCGGGGATACACAGGATATCTGCTTTGACCACTGCATTCTCTGGACGGACCTCGCACAAAGCTGTGAAATAGGATATGAGACCCATGCCAGGACCATTGAAGATATCGTGTTCCGGGACATTACAGTCCTCCACAGCTTTCATAAGCCTGTGATCTCCATCCACAACAGTGACCACGCAGCGGTCCGCCATGTCCTCTATGAGAATATCACTGTAGAGGACGCCCAGATGGGCGAAGGGGACGGCACACCGTATCTGATCGATCTTTCAACAGATCCCTCCCAATGGTCCTCAACCCTTCAGCGCGGCACCATTGAAGATGTGGAAATCAGAAATGTGCGCGTTCTGTCCGGAAAACGTCCTGGCATACGGATCAGTTCCTATGATGAAACCAGCAGAATTGACCATGTCACCATCTCCGGTCTGTGGCTCCTGGGGGAAAAGATCCTCAGTTGGGACCAGGTGGACTATGTGTCAAGTCCATTCAACGGGGACCATATTGAACTGCTGCCCGGAGCGTGAACTGGCTCTCCTTGTCTGGTCCCCTGCACACAGGCGGTTCTGTTTCCCCGCCCGGCACATTGCGCTGACCTGCCTGCATAAAGGGGCCATAACAGAACAGGCCGCGCACCTGTTTTACCGGTTCCGGCTATGGTCCACAGCGGCCAGAAGTCCATAATGACAGTTGTGTGCCAGGATATACTGCAGATGCGCACACATTCATAAAACCGCTCTGAGGAAGCAGCCCATCCCCGTAACATACGTTTCTCCCATCTACGCACAGTTCTCAGCTGGCACATTGCCTTTTCTGAAGAAGCTGTTATGGGGACCTCCTTTCTGTTCCATCCCTGCACAGGTCCGCCGGCAGAGTGCCTTTGTCAGACAAATAAAATCCACACTTTCCAGCCGCCATATGCGTTGAGAAAGTGTGGATTTTCCATTGTAAACATATCCGCAGACAGCGGCCCGGACCCCTATCCATGGGACACACTGATTCACATCATAGTCCGCAGAGCCCTCAGTCACCCTCTGATGCACCCGGTCTCTCCCACAGCCGAAAAGTTTCCTGTCGGCCGTCCTGCTTCCGTTTTCAGCTTTCTGTGCTGCTGACTCCCCACCGTGTCAGATGGACGCCCGTTGTATGCTTCCCCCTGCGGTACGGATCCGAACGTTTCCTTTGCGGGCATCTTAAGAGGATCATCCCCTTACTGAAACAGCTGTTTCATCTGGGCATGCAAGAACATTTTACAGTCCCCGTATTCCCCCTCCTCAAATCCGGACCTGGGAAGAATGATGAGCCTTTTTGCTTTGTCCACCAGGACCATCTCCTTCAGGTCCACATCGTAGAATCCCTGGAACTTATCGAAGCTCAGACTGAAATTCATGATTCCACCGCTGAAATATACTTTATCACTGATCTCCACAGTGACCTCTGGCTGCTCTTCGTAGTATACGCTGTTCGCTATTCTCCATTGCTTGACTCCTCTGCTGCCGTTTGTTTTCCAAAAAACTGCCAAGAACACGAAATCAGCTATGATCGGAAGGAAAACTATAGATCTTGTCCAAAGGAGCATCAGAAGGCCCAAAATCACCCCGATCATGCACGGCCAGAATTTGGACTCCTTCAGCCAGTAATATTCTATCGCTGGTCTGGCTATGTCTTCTGTATACAGATATCGTATGACATATCTTTCTCCCCGGTATTCTTCGTGAGACAATGTTTGCTTTGTTTCCATCCGGATATCTCCTCTTCTCAAATCGCAGGCTGCAGCATCCTCCGTGTGATAGCCTTCTGCTTTTCTTGCAATTCGGACAGCATGGCATTTGCCGTTCTGTCTCTGTGGATGATCCCTTGTTCTGTCAGCCTTCAGCCGTCTTATGTCAAAAGCCCTCACAGGTATATCTGTGACCAGCATTTTATACGATAACCATAAAAAAGACAAGAATAACAGCTTGACATTATGGGGAGAACAGCTGATCTGCTTCATCTTCAGACAGACAGGCAGCGGCAGATGAAAAACGTCTGATGGATCCTCAGACTTTCTGCCCCTGCAGCAGAAGGATGAAAATGGGTCCCACTGTCCGCCCATTGTAAATAAACAGCGGACCGGTACAGCCATATCAGCTGTACCGGTCCGCTGTTTATTTCTGTTTCATGTTTTCCTGTTGCCTTTATGCGCTTTTATCCTTCAATGGAGATGACGCGTTTCTCAGGGATTTTCTGGACCTGCTTAGGTACCTGCAGGTGCAGAACGCCGTTTTCATACTTTGCTTTGATGTCTTCCTCTGTCAGATGGTCTCCCACATAGAAGCTGCGCTGCATTGTGCCTGCGTACCGCTCCTGGCGGATCACCTTGCCCTTTTTCTCCTGGTCCTTTTCAAGTTTCTTCTGAGTGGAAATGGTGAGGTAGCCATTGTTCAGCTCAAGGCTGATTTCGTCTTTGGCAAAGCCCGGCAGATTGACATCCACCTCATAGCCCTCGTCCGTTTCCCTGACGTCTGTCTGCATCATGTGCGCTGCATTCTTTCCGTACAGCACGTGCTCCGGACGTGCCTGGCGTCCAAAAAACTGTCTTTCAAAAGCATCCATATCATTGAACATATCAAAAAGATTCTCTCCGAATACGGCTGGAAGCATACTCATAACTCAGACCTCCTCATGTCTTTCTGCTCATCTTTTGGCTTCATCCGGGTTTATCCTTCAATGGCGATAACCCGTTTCTCCGGCACCTTCACGGCCTCTTTCTTCGGCACGCTGAGGTGGAGAACGCCGTTTTCATACTTTGCTTTGATGTCTTCCTCTGTCAGATGGTCTCCCACATAGAAGCTGCGCTGCATTGTGCCTGCGTACCGCTCCTGGCGGATCACCTTGCCCTTTTTCTCCTGGTCCTTTTCAAGTTTCTTCTGAGTGGAAATGGTGAGGTAGCCATTGTTCAGCTCAAGGCTGATTTCGTCTTTGGCAAAGCCCGGCAGATTGACATCCACCTCATAGCCCTCGTCCGTTTCCCTGACGTCTGTCTGCATCATGTGCGCTGCATTCTTTCCGTACAGCACGTGCTCCGGACGTGCCTGGCGTCCAAAAAACTGTCTTTCAAAAGCATCCATATCATTGAACATATCAAAAAGATTCTCTCCGAATACGGCTGGAAGCATACTCATAACTCAGACCTCCTCATGTCTTTCTGCTCATCTTTTGGCTTCATCCGGGTTTATCCTTCAATGGCGATAACCCGTTTCTCCGGCACCTTCACGGCCTCTTTCTTCGGCACGCTGAGGTGGAGAACGCCATTTTCGTACTTTGCCTTAATATCCTCTTCCGTCAGGTAGTCACCCACATAGAAGCTGCGCTGCATTGTGCCCATGTACCGCTCCTGGCGGATCATTCTGCCCTTTTTCTCGTGGTCCTTCTCAAGGCTCTTCACTGTTGATACGGTGAGATAGCCATTGTTCAGCTCAAGTGCAATCTCGTCCTTGTTCAGTCCCGGAAGATTAATGTCCATTTCGTAGCCTTCATCCGACTCACGGACATCTGTCTGCATCATATGCGCTGCATTCTTTCCGTAGAGTGTGTGTTCCGGACGGTTGAAACTGTTAAATATCTGACGCTCAAAAGCTTCCATATCATCAAACATATTACTGAATACTGCAGGATACATAATTGAAACCTCCAATCCACACGGACTTTCCACTTTCGTTTGAGTCCGTCCCGTCTCTCTTGACGGTGACTATAGTATACTCGAAAGTCAAAGATAGTCAAGATCTATTTTGGTCAGGATTTCCGGTTTTTCCCTGACTCCCCGTGCCGGAATCCTCATCGCAATTGCAAATAAATTTGTTGTTCTGTTTTATTCTGCGTTTTTTAATGTATTTCGACGTGTTTCATTCTTTCTGGTTGTGAATTTTCTCTGACCTTTCCTGAAGATGATCAGCAATTTGCCACGGGTTAATTTGTGCCCTTCAATCCCTGAAACCTCTTTTGTTTTGAGGAACGGAGAAATAGCAAAAAACGCACCCACTTATATGAGTGCGTTTCTGGAAAGCCTCTGCTCATTACTTTCTGTCATGGAACGGAAGCCTATTTCAATTCTGTACCCCACAGCATTTTCAGGCCCGTCCTCACAGGCCTTTTCTTCCCCATCAGAAGGAGACTGCATTTCCAGCAGCCGCTGTGAACAGCTCCGCACAATATTATGAGGACCATTGTGCTGCGTCGCCCTGATGTACATGGGGCAGGTTGAAACAGGAAGCAGGAAAGCAGGGCCTTTCATGGCAAAAACACAGAGCAGGACCGGTGCCCTGTCAGCGCCCGCAAAAAAGCAGGTGACATCCCCGTGGGACATCTCCTGCTCCATTTGCTGCTTCAGCATAAGGCGGGCTGTGACAGAGATTTCAGGAACCATCCTGAGATCAGAGCGTTTTGCCCTCGCTCCTGTCAACAGACAGAAAACAATATTGTTCCTTCATGGTCCGGATATCAGCGCAGTTCCTCAGGGATCCACCACATACCGGTATTGTTTTCCTCCATGTAGGCTTTGAAAGCATCGGAATGGTACGCATCTACCACTGCCTTTGCCCAGGTTGCGTCCTTGTCCTCTTCTTTCACTGTCACCTGCAGCACCAGGTGGGGCAGAATGTCTTCCTGTGCAAGGGCACTGGAAGGATCCACAATTTCTCTGGCGTTCCAGACAATAGATCCTGTAATCAGACCAAAATCATAGTCAGCAAGGCTTGTGGGGATTGTTGTATTCAGGATCTGGACAATCTCCAGGTCATAGGGGTTTTCGGCAATGTCATCCACGGTTACAGTTGTGATATCCACTTCAGGATCAAAGCTGATCCAGCCAATCTTCTGAAGGATCAGAAGGCACCTGGCCGTATTGGATGCATCATTGGTAACAGCGACCGTCATCCCCTTTGATATCTCATCGAGGCTGGTGTGCCTTGCGGAATAAAGTCCAGCGGGGACGGTGGGAATCGGACTGATGCCAACAAGATGGCCGTCATTGTTCGCATTGAAAAAGGTTTCAATATAAGCTGTGTGCTGCTCGACATTCAGGTCCACATCCCCTGCTTCGAGCATTTTGTCCGCCACCAGCAGGTCGCTGGCTTCCACGACTTCAAAGGTGTACCCCTGCTCTTCAAGGATCGGGATGATCCCGTCCTCAAACAGTTCAGTGTACGGTCCCTGGGACTTGGAATAGCGGATCAGGGTCTTTTCTTCTGCAAGCGCTGCAGGGAACACAAGCATAAGAACGATCAGTACGGACAGAAACTTTTTCATAACATTTTTCCTTTCTTTCTTTGTTTTTTTATTTCAGCCCATGACGGGCAGAAAAAACATTACCGGTGCTGCCTCATCTTCCCGCTGATCCGGTTGCCGAGAAGCTGAAGGAGCTGGACAAACAAGATCAGGATGATGACTGTCAGAATCAGCAGCGGAAAATTATAGCGCTGATACCCATAGGTCAGGGCAAGGTCCCCCACCCCGCCTCCGCCCACATAACCGGCCATGGCTGTAGCACCAAGCAGGCCGACTGTGCCAGTGGTCATTGCCAGGACCATGGAAGGAAGGGCTTCCGGAAGCAAAAAACGCAGGATAATCTGCCATGTTGTGGCTCCCATGGCCAGGGCCGCTTCGATTACTCCATGACTTACCTCAAGAAGGGAGTTTTCCATGAGCCTGGCCAGATAAGGACTGATATAAATCACAAGGGGAACCAGCATGGCCGTTGACCCGTATGTCTTCCCGACAATAAGCCGGGTCAGGGGGAAAACAAAGACAAGCGTTATAATAAAGGGCATAGAACGCACGATGTTGACATAGACATTTACCACCGCATACACCGCTTTATTGGGGTGAAGCCCATCTTTTCTGCACAGTACCATGAGCAGCGCCAGCCCCAGGCCGATCACGGCTCCTATGAGTAGCGCCAGCCCCAGCATATAGGCTGTCTGTCCCAGACTTTCCAGAAGCTTTGGCCATTTGATGCCAAAAATTTCTTTGAACTGTGCCTCCCATGTCATGGGGCGATCACCATCCTTTCTCTCACCGCACCTGCTTTATCGATTTTTTTCTCTGCTGCCTGGATCAGTGCTGCAGTACCGATGAGCTGCAGCATAAATACACTCATGACAGAACCCTGCATTTCCTGAATGGTGGCCCCGAGGATATTGACTTCAAGGCCCGGTGTCCTGCACAGGTCAGCGATCAGCGGTTCACGGACAGAATCCCCGATAAATTTCAGCATTTCCACCTGCTGGTTCCTTTTCTCTTTCCTGACCACGGGGAGAAAAACCTCAGGAATCTGGTCGCTGATCACGCTCCGCACAAAGCGCTTGGTCACTTCCTGCTGCGGACTTCCAAATACAGACAGAACAGTGCCTTCTTCAACAATCTTACCGTATTCCATCACCGCGACCCGGTTGCAGATCTTTTGAATCACCTGCATCTGGTGGGTGATCAGGAGGATCGTGATGCCCATCTCACGGTTGACCTTCCTGAGGAGCATCAGAATCGATTCTGTGGTCTGTGGGTCCAGAGCGGACGTCGCCTCATCGCACAGCAGGATCTCAGGCTCTGTGGCCAAGGCACGAGCAATGCCCACGCGCTGCTTCTGTCCTCCGGAGAGCTGGCTGACATAAGTCTCCTCTTTATCTTCGAGCTCCACAAAACGGAGGACTTCTTTCACCCTCTCACGGATCTCTTTTTTGGGCGCACCTGATAGCAGGAGTGGCATGGCCACATTATGGCTGACGGTTTTCCCTTCAAGGAGATTGAACTGCTGAAAAACCATCCCGATCCTTCGCCGCAGCTGCAGAAGTGATTTGCCTGTCAGTGAAGACAGGTCCTGCCCGATGACCGTGACTTTTCCGCTGTCCGGTTTCTCCAGTCCGTTGACCAGACGAAGCAGTGTCGATTTGCCTGCACCCGAGAAGCCTACAATTCCATAAATGTCGCCCTTCTCCACATGCAGGCTCACATCTCTGAGTGCATGCACTGCCTGTGGTCCATCTTCAAACGTTTTGACCGCATGTTCAATGTGTATCATATGAAACTCCCTTTATGGTAACAAAAAACAGGTGACGTCAACTGCGCCACCTGTTGCGGGCTGCCGAAAAAACGCAGCCACTACAGAGAGAGCGCAGCGTAACGGCACCGACAACACATTTTGTTCATGGTCGTAAACATTGCTCTCTCTCCTTTCCGTTTGAATGACCCCATTGTAACGACAATAGTATACATTGTCAATAGACTTCTTGTATTATGAATGTTTTTTCATCATTCACCTGATAGCTGCTCCGGGAGGCATTCAGGGCATGTGACAGTCCGGTACACAGTACATAAGCCGGGTTCCCGGGCAGATGCCAGCTTTTCCTCTGAAGCCGGAAACAGATGGAACAGGCTGTCAGTTCCTCTCTTTATTCCGTTGGGACAGCCTGTCCCTGTATTCAGTAGGCGCAACACCATATGTTTCTCTGAAGCGCTTAGTAAAATAGCTGTGATCCGAAAAGCCTGCATGCTGACAGATGTCACTGATATCTCTTTCGCTCACAGTCAGCATGGTGCGTGCATATTCAAGGCGGAGATTCAGAATGCGGTTGCCAATGGTTTCCCCTGTTTCCCGTTTGAATACATTGGACACATAGCTTTCATTCAGGCCAAATTCACGTGAAATGCTGCTCAGGGATATTTTTTCAGTGAACCCTGTACGGATCCTGTCAATGATGCTGCATACAAGCGGTGAGTATCTGTGATTGGAGCAGGTCCGGACAAGCCCGCAGATTTCAGTTCCCAGTTCTTCCGCTGCACCCTCGAACTGCTGGGCTGTCAGCAGATCTTCCAGCTTCAGCATATACCTGGTGATCACCCTTTTGGTTGCGGCAGCCGGGACACTCGCCCTTCTCGCACCATTGGAAATCAGCTGTGCTATGGATGCGAACCGGAACACTTCCTGGTCATGTGTGCGCTGCATACCATCCTGGAAGCTGTACAGGACGTGCATAATCTGATGAATTTCATGGTCAATGCCATGTGCCACACACGCCACAAGGCCCGCTTCACAGTCCTCCTGGTAGCTCAGATAGCGGTCAAAATCTTCCTGAAAGAACTTTGTATAATCATTCTGGACCATCCGGTACTCATCACAGGGCTTCAGATCTTTCTCACAGAGTATGTCTCCCAGAAAGCTGATCAGTTTCTGAAGCTGATGTTCAAATACTAGCGGCATCTTCATCAGGTACTCCCTGAAGCTGCGCTGCCTGTCGTTCTCTCCCTCATAAAAGTAATGCCGGCTGTCCTTCTCACCTGACAGGTTCTGAAAAAGCAGGGCGGATTCCTGTCTCCCCGTCATCTCTGTCATATACGGGCCGCCAAGGACCACGTATCCGCCCACTCTGACCAGAAACCAGTGTACACCGGCCCTGTCAGTGATGTACACATAATTGCCGGAATCCATGTACTGCATCAGGGATAAAAAGTCCTGACCCGAAAGGAACTGTCCTGGGGTAAACAGAAGGTCACCGTCGGGATACAGCTCAATGCCTTTTTCGTACGCACGGACATACAATGGTACAGATGTGAGCGTGCTGACAGCCCTGGCAACAGTAAGAAAATCTGTCTGGTTCATTGTTCAGCTCCAAATAATTTCATAATATAGAAAATATTTTCATAGCGGTTAATTATAGCTTTGCATAAATTATTATAGAACTTAAATCCCATTGTGTCTAGAATACAGTTGTTTCCTGATGAAACGCAAATACAATATGAGACAAGGAGCCTGAACCATGAAAAAATTCATCTGTACGCTGATATCCCTGGTACTTATCTTCAGCCTGACAGCAAACGCAATGGCTGACTTTACCCTTCCTCAGAAGAAAGACAGATCTGCGCTCCCCCGTGTCATCATCACCACCGATATGGAAGTCGACGACGCCAATGGCATTCTGCTCACACTGATGTATGCCAATGAGATGGATCTTGCCGGTCTGGTGTCCACAGCCGGCATGTGGCACTTTAATGGCGATGGTGAGCATACATTAGGCGAGATCACGCCGAATTACCGCTGCAACGTCGTCAATGCAGACCAGCTCAAGGAGTTCCGTCCTGCAGAGCCCGGCATGGTTGCGCGCTTCATCAGCATGTATTACGCTGCTGATTACCCGTTCCTTGCCATGAATGATCCTGACTATCCCACTCCCGAAGAGCTTTTGTCTGTGTACGCTGAAGGAAATATCGCTTTTGAAGGTGATGTCAGGTACGATACAGATGGTTCAAATCTGATTAAAGCCGCTAT
>CAMNGW010000115.1 GCA_946538615.1 uncultured Clostridia bacterium | reverse complement strand
GGTCTGCTCATCATATGGATAATGTGCCCATCTGCACCGGCACTTCCCATGCCGTTGTAGAAAATATCCTGGGCCTGCTGGCCGAGCCACAGGCTCAGTTCATCATAATCTTCCTGGGTCCCGATGGTGATTTCCTCCTGCTGGGGATCTTCCGGAGCTGTCAATGCCTGCCAGAAGCTCTCCCAAAAACTGGGCTTCTTCTTTTCCTCTGTCTCAGTCCCCTTCGTCTCCTTGTCCAGCTCCACCATTTTCCGGATCAGATTCGGATAATCTGAAACACTTCCGTTCGCAATGTCGTTGCCAAGCTTTTCAAGCTTTTCCGTCAGCATGTCAATGTTCAGACTGAAAACGCTCATCGCCCACTTGCCGTTATTGAAGACTTCATTGTCCGGCAGTTCCAGTGTCAGCATGGCCCTGTCCGCATCAATGGTCTCCGGCATGGCCGTTTCCCCTAAACGGGTTTCTTCAATCGCCCGGGCGAGGGTGTCCTCATACGCATCCAGCTTCATGTTTTTCAGCACCCAGGGCAGAAGTCTCTGAAGCTGAGGATAATCTGAACCAGGGACCAGCGAGCAGTCCACCGCGAACCAGAAGGCTCTGGCATCTTCAAGGGACATGCCACCCTCTTTGCACAGCATCCAGGCAACCCGGCTGAGCAGGGACGAATTGCTGTGCACTCCGCCATAGTCATTGGCCGCTGTCGGCTCTTTCACCTGCGCATAGTAATGGATGTCCCACACATGCATCGGCTGATCGTACCTGTTGGGGTCGCTCATGCTCCGGATGGATGTGCTGCTGTCCTCACCAATCAGCCACTCCTGGGAACTGTCGGTGTCCAGCATTTCTTCACAAAGATTGCCATGGATGTCGCTGAGGGCTTCATTGATGGCCCCGAAATCATTCATGTACGCATTGTATGTCATCACCGTGTCGGTCACGCAGTGGGTGAACTCATGGGCACAAACATCAAGGCACTGGGAAAAGCTGTTGATGGCGCTGGAAAGGAAGGTCTGATAGCCATAGAACTTGCCGGCATACGCGGCATTGTCCACCGGTACATGGTCCTGGTCGCAGAAATCCTTCAGCACAATGATCGGTGTTCCCTCACCGTCGCCGCCCTTCCAGCCGATGGCATTGTAATAGTTCCAGGCCTTACAGTAGTTATACAGGGACAGCAGTCCAACCTGGTCCCATTCCCTGTTGTCCGGGCTGTATTCCACAACAACACGGCCCTTGTTGTACAGGAACTCCCAGCAATCGGCTACCACGATCCTGTGCTCAATGTTCCCGAGGTAGTACATGCCTGTACGGGTGTCCCGCATCAGCGTCACGGTCAGTTCCTTTTCCGTGCCGTCCGCCATATCCACATATCCTGTGTATTCTGCCGGCTCCATGAATTCAAACAGATAGCTGGCATCATAGCCCGCGGAACCTGCTGCATCTCCCGGAATGATGGTCGGAAGACTGTAGAGGTATTCCCCGCCCAGTGTCACATAATGGGCCAGGTACGGAAGGTCCAGACCCGCAACGCTGGCCGAAGTATTGTTCGTGTACACCACCCAGACATATCTGGACTCAATCGTGTCCGCTTCTATATCCAGTTCCCGGTTCACCGGCAGCACGATCCGGGATGTCGCTCCCTCGATCACCGTTTCATTGCCGTTTCCGCGTTCTGCCTCGTGGCGCAGCACAAGCTCTTCCACTTTCTGCTCTGTCAGTTCCTCCTCCCGGGACCTGGCATCCGCATCCGGAAGGTCTGAAATGATGCTGGCTGTCATGCCCTTCATGTTCCCGTCACTGTCTGTGATCACCTTGGCAGCGCCGCCAAGGACAAGCAGGTCATCCGCCACCTGCTGGAAAACGTAGTACACGTTCCCTGCAGGGTCCTTCAGCACGCGTCTGGCTGCGAAGTGGGTGCGTTCGTTCCCGCCAAGCGCAGGGATCATATCCTCAAGGACCTTCTGTGCGTCACTCTGGTCCCTGATGGCCCGGGATGTACATGCGCCATCCACAAAGGTGGTCCCGTTTTCACTGTATACCTTCAGGTTCTCCCCGTTTGAAGATTGCAGTTCCTGCAGCGTATCCTGCCCGTTCTGCCCTTCTCCTGCAGCAGATGCCCCTACAGTGAAAAGCATCATAACTGACATAATCAAAGCTAAAATTTTCTGTTTCAACACGATTGCAAACCTCCTTCTGTTCTTTATTTGCAGTGTTGCATAAATAGATACGCATAAAAAAAATATCTGGCAGTCAGATTGATGAATCATTCCGCACAATCCATTTCCTGCACAGCCATTCTTCCCCTGACAGGCCCCGGATGAGGGCATTTGTCTGACGGCCGCTTTTTGCAGGCACAGCCTGACCTCATCCGTTATGTCGTCCCGGTGCCACGGCCCAGGGTACCGCACATCATATGTTCCGGCCCGGAGCGCCCTGACACGCAGGACAGCTTCTTCATCTCTGGGCCTGCCTGCACTTGTCCCTGTTCCAACCCTTATTTTTTCCGGAACTGTGGAATATATCTTGCATTATGACTGTTTCTGGTTTAATCTGTAAGCAAGTCAAGAAGAAAGAAGGCGAACGGTTTGCAGGAAACAACCTATCTGATCCCCGGTGTCCCTGATCTGGCTGTTCTGGCTGACTTCCACAGCAGTGATCCGGAACCCATTCTCCAGTCACTCCGGAACCATCGCCCGCAATTCATCCTCGTCCCCGGTGATTTTATCTACGGAACAGTGCCACAGCGCGGGCTCAAAATGCAGCAGTCCACGCAGGCACTGCGTCTGCTGAGCGGCTGCTACATGATTGCCCAGACATTTGTCTCCCTGGGGAACCATGAATGGATGCTCCATCAGCTGGACCTGCAGGAAATTAAAAGCACAGGCGCCATTGTTCTGGACAACAGCTGGGTCACCTACAGCGGCATCCATTTCGGCGGCCTGACCAGCGCCCATGCCACAGCCTACCAGCAGTTCAGGGGCCGCGGACAGATTTATCCTGCTGAGCCAAAATACGGAAAAATAGCACCGTCCACCGACTGGCTGAAAGATTATGCCAGACAGAAAGGCCTCCATATCCTCCTGTGCCACCAGCCTGAGTATTATCATCTCATCCCCAGGTCCGTCGAACTTATTGTTTCCGGGCATGCCCATGGCGGCCAGTGGCGCTTCTTCAATCCCTTTACCCGCAAATGGGCAGGCGTTTTTGCACCTGGGCAGGGTTTCCTGCCCAGATGGACAGAAGGGATCCGGGACGGAAAAATGGTAATCAGCCGTGGCCTGGCAAACACTTCCCGTTTCCCCCGTCTCAACAATCCACCGGAAATTGTGTATATCAGCGGGTCAGTACAGACCTGACAGAACGTGCGCATGCCCTCCTTCCACAGGAGGGCATGCGCACTGTCAGGATCTGTTTCCTGAAATCCTTTGTCCCGGACCCTGCAAGGCATTCTTCATGACCTGCCCAAAGCGGTCCAAAGGGCGGGGCATATCACTTCAGGCACGGGCGTCGCATCCGTTTCCCTTTCTGCCACGTCTTTCTGCCGCTGTTCCCCGGCTTCCGGAACGATCGGTGACTGAAAAAGGAGAAATGTATGAACAGAAGAAAGATTCAAATCCAGCTTTCTGTCACGGAACTAATTTACAACGGATGTTTTGCCTGTGCCAATTTTCTGTCCGTGTTCCTGACCTCCATTGGCATGGCTGCCGGACAGATCGGGCTGATCTCAGCCCTTATCAGCGGCATCGGCATCCTGTCGCAGCCCACCTGGGGCATCATTTCCGACCGTATCCGCTCGTTCAAGAAATGCTTCCGGCTGTGCATGATTGGGACCGCTCTGTGTGCTTTGGCCGTACCCGCCCTGTCACAGGGCGCTGCCCTGCAGCGCCTGCTCATGACCGTCATGCTGGTGGCCATGTACTTCTTTTTTCAGCCTTCCAATATGATGATGGAACTGTGGCTCGTCCGCATCAATGACAATCCTCTTCTGAATATTCCGTATGGAAAAGTGCGCAGCTGGGCCTCCATAGGCTACGCCCTGTTCAGCCTTGCTTTTGTACCGGTTCTCCGGATCATTCCGGTCCCCAGCATCTATTACTTCTTTGCATGCTTTGCTGCTCTCTCCGTACTTCTGACGGCCATGGTTCCCGGGGAAAGCGAAGGGAAAAGCGTACAGCAGGACAGAATACGCCTTCGGGATATGCCGTTCCGTTCCATCCTGAATTACTGGATCGTGGGACACATCATTTTTGAAATTCTTTACCAGGTCCCTTTCAGCTGGCGCGTGACTTACATGGTTTATACGCTCCGGGAATTCCATGCCGACAGCAGTATGTACGGCGCACTGATGTTTGTGGCCGGCATATGTGAAGTGCCCATGCTTCTTTTGACAAGACGCCTCACGCACAGGACCGGCTGGGCATGGCCGCTTCTGATCAATGTGCTGATCCTGACGCTGGAATACAGCCTGTACGCATGGGGGCACTCCCTTTTCCTCCTGTACGCTGCACAGCTTCTCCGCGGTTTCTTCTATGCCCTCTATGTGGCCAGCCGCTACCAGTACCTCCACCGTCTTGCGCCAGAGGGCATGGAAGGGAGCACACAAGCGCTGGTCAACGCTGTCACTGCCATTGTAACGATGCTTACCGCAGCAGCGGGCGGCTTCCTGCTTGAGGCCCTGGGGACACGCGCTTTTTTCACCCTGCTGTGCGTTCTCCAGCTGGTTTCCGGTCTGTTTTTTGTCGGGCTCCATGCTTTCGGGACCAATGTTCTGCACCGTCCGCCCAAAGACAGGGCCTGCATGCTGACATTGCGTTCCCCTGAAACGGACGCGCCATGATCTGGCTCTGCCGGCCCTTTTCCATGGCCCGCTGAGACGCGCCTGTGCGGCCCCTGAAAAAAGTATTTTGCGTTCCGGCACCCCCTCAGTTCAAATCCTGAGGGGGTGCTTTCCTTATCTGACTTTTATTGCTTTTTCCCTCTCTGTGACCTGGCACTCGCCTGTCATCTTCACAGAGGCCGTGCGTGTCAATGCCCTGATGGCTGGAACGGGCTGCCTTATTTATCGCGCCGGATCTGCAAACTGGGCTGCAGCCTGCAAAACTGCCGATGTGCCATATCGTGCCACGTAACGGACAGGCAGCACAGCACTGTCAGTCTGGTCCAGAGGCTTTAAGCTGTGAATTTCTGTCATTTCCTGCACGGCAAAAAAGACGCTTACCGCGCCTTTTCTTGGATGCCGCAGGAAACGGTTCATGACTTCCCATTGTGCTTTCCAGATCCATCCCCAGTCAGCGCTTCTCTGAGCGTTTTCCCTGACCTGATCCTGTTCTTGTAGGTCGTCATTGAGATATGGTAGAACCTGCACATGGCGTTCACAGAGCTGAATTCTCTTCCTTCATGATCGAACACCGTCTTATGTTCTGTTTTCATCAGGGCTTCTTTCACAGTTTTACCGGCTTTGATCCGCTGATGGTACGTGGTGTAATCGACATGGTGAAAGCTGCACATGGCATATACCGATGTGAATTTCCTTCCCTCCCCGTCGACCACTGCCTCCTTTGTTTCCACTTCCGTCAGTGCTTCCTCAAGGGACTTGCCCGCTTTGATTCTGTAAATATATGTTGAATACGGGACATGATGAAATTTGCACATTGCGGTCGCACTGACAAATTTGCGCCCTGTGTGGTCCACCACGCTCTTCCTGTCTTCAGGAGGGGTCAGTGCTTCCTGCAGCGACTTTCCCTCCTCAAGCCTTTTACAGTACATTCTGTAACTGACATGGTGGTAAGCGCACATATCATAGGCGGAAGTGAATACACGTCCATTATAATCAACCAGCACTTTCTTCGGTGCACTCGGTGTCAGCGCTTTCTCGAGTGTTTCACCCCGCCGGATCCTTGCGTGGTACACCTCCGGTCTGACATGATGGAATGCGCACATTGCCCTGATTGTTTGAAATTCCCTTCCGTTATGGTCTTTGACAGCCATAGACATCCCCCTCTTTCCAGAGATGAAAACTAATTTCTTTGCTTACCCGTTTATTCCTGCTGCTCAAACGGTACTTTTCTTGCATTCTGTTAAACATGTTTTACTCTGCAGACCCATCAGGGGACAGGTTTCCATCCTGCCTTCTGTAGCTGGGAAGCGCCATGCCGGGTCCCCATCCCCTTATGGCTGCCATCCCGTTCCCTGTGAAGCGCATCCGGGCTGAGCGGACATCGGGGTGACATACACACTCCGCAGATGGTCCTTTGCAATACGTTGTACACTGCTCCGGCCCCGCCAGAAGGATCCTGTTCAGCTCTGCATTCTCTGGGCGATCGGATGCCGCGAATAAAACACTGCCTTATCCTCATACATTTTCTGGTCCGCGCGATGGAACACACTTTCCACATCATTGTCAAGGGTGGGGTCATAGAGGGCACAGCCGATCGCGGCTGACACTTTCTCCCACGGGTTCTGCACGCACTGATGCGCCAGCCGCTCCCGGAATGCCCCGGTAAGCTCTGAAATACGCCTGAAATCCGAGTTTTTCAGTACCACAGCGAACTCATCCCCTCCGATCCGGAACACAGGAGAATGGACAAACGTGTCACAGATGAATGTGCTCAGCCGGGAGAGGCACACATCTCCGCAGGGATGGCCCCAGGAATCGTTGATATGCTTCAGTCCATTCAGGTCCAATACGACAAAGCCAAATTCTTTCTGGCCTTCATGCAGCTCCTTTTCCAGCTGTGCCATGATCTGCTCAAAAGCCATCTTGTTGCGCACGCCTGTCAGTGCGTCCCGGTGCGCCAGTTCATGCATCCGCTCAGCTTCTTTCTGCGTTTTTTTCAGTTTTTCATTTGTCTCTACCAGTTCGCTGACATAAGTGTTGATCTCGTTTTCCATCTGACAGGCTGACAGATAGAGGCACTCTATTTCATCTCCGGTCCGTATATTCAGGTGCGGGAAAACCTTCTGACCGCTGCTGCCCTTTGCCCTGTAGACCCGTGCTGCCTCAGAAAGCATGTTCACGGGACGCACCACGGACCGCTCCACAACAGCCAGGGTAAGCATGCACAAAGCGAGCGTCACGGCCGCCATGCTGAGAGAAAGCCTTGTCATGAACTGGTACTGCCCCTCATGGATCGCGTCCATGGAGATATTCACGCCTGCATAGCAGACCACATTGCCATCCTTGTCCCGCACCGGTGCTGCAGCTGCTACCGCGCAGTCACATCCGTCCGTGCCCGTGATACGGGCAGGGAATCCTGTTCCCGGGTCCTGCAGCACCGGAAGGCTGTCTTTGCAGAGGGGTTCAAAGCTTCCCGGAGGGCAGGGCTCCACGGCTGAGGCATCCACAAGACAGATGCATACCCCATCTTCCGGCTCGACACACTTCAGGTACAGACCGGCCGCACCGTTGGCTTCCCGGATGCGCTGCAGCCGGAAGAGAAGGCTCTGAAAAGTCTCTGAGCGCCGGATGTCAGAAAAATGGCCTGAGTCATCTGCAAACATTTCTGTCCCCCATGCTTCGCGCCCTGCCTTCATGGACATATCATGGTAAACAGACACCACAGCGTCCCTCAGTGTCTGACACTCCTCTGCGTCCACCGCCAGAGCGGCTGTTGCAGCAAGCTTGTCCGCCTGTTTCCTGTACTGTGTTTCGCTGATTTCTTTTATCATGCTGCTGCAGACCCATGTGGCAGTCAGAATAATCAGTATGGAGAAGGACGCCAGCAGCACAGCTATCTTTCCTCCCACAGACAGTTTCATGGGGAACTCCTTTCTGTCATTCATGGAATTTTCATTCTGCCCGGAGTCATGCCGTGCACGACTGCTACTTTTCCGTTAAAAACATTATGCAGCCGAAGCCCCGGCATGGTTCCGGACCAGCCTGCCGGAGGACAGAACAGACCGCCCCGGTGAAAAGGGACCGGAGTGTAATATAAAACGTCCCACTTACTGCCATGCTCCGCGGAACCTCCCGCACAGCGGCAGTCTTCTCTTCCTTCAGTATGTACTCCTCTTTGATGTGTATGATATACACGGAAGGTTACATGGGAGGTTACATGCATTTTTCATGCTGGAAGAAATCTCACTTCTGTGCAAAACGCCTTATGGTCCCTGTCCTGACCCCGGACAGAGAAGGCCGTCCAGTCAGGCATCTGAAAGTTCCATACGGACCGCCTTCGGATCAGCCGGTGCACAGGTTCAGGACCATACGCCCGGCCAGTCAGCGTTCCCCCTTGCCAGCGCCATCATCCGGCCCTGTCCGGAAAGAAAGACAGGCTCTGCCTGTGCTGAAAGAAAAAGTCAATTGGTACTCTCCCTGATTCATGGTACAATATCATCAGGCCTTCGCAATTTCCATTTCCCGGGACCTGCGGTCATTCTGTTTCCGGGAAGTGTGCATTCTTATATGATTCTGGAAGAAAGGCGGTGCCCTATGCGTTGGAAATGGCTTTTATGGCTTGCACTTTTCCTGATCATTTCAGCCGCATCTGCGGCTGCTCTGGACCTGACGGACCTTTCAGACAGTCAGGAAGCATACGGCCGGGCTGTATCCTCGCTTGGCACCCATGCCCAGGGGCAGAGAAGCCGAGGTGAAACACATCTCGTGCTGATGAGGACTGACGGCTCCCCTGTTCCACTTGATGCCCTCGGGGCACAGTCCTGCTTCGCTGGACCGGGGCACAGGTACACGCTGGCCTTCTCTACAAGGAGCGCAGCGGAAGAAGCTGTGTCAAGCCTCTGTGCTCTGGAACATGTGCTTTACGCTGAAACCGACAAAACTGTCTCAGCGTGTGAAACCGCCAGTGTCGACAGTGTGGACTTCCTCTCCTATGGTGCGTCCTCCATGTCTTTTTCCCCTCTTCTTACCTGGGCACGGAAATGCCAGGGACAGACACGTGTTGCCGTGATTGATTCGGGCGTGCAGTCCCATTCACTGTTTGCGTCACGTCTGCTCAAAGGATGGGATTATGTCGACAGTGACAATGACCCCACCAATGATCTGTCCGGTCATGGCACGCACGTGGCCGGGATCGTGGCAGACTGTACAGACGGCGCCGCTGTGTCCCTGTATGCCATCCGGATTCTGGACGGAAACAATGCCGGACGCGCATCCAATGCTGCCAACGCCATACTGGAGGCGGTTGACAAAGGGATCCCTGTCATCAATCTCTCTCTGGTGAGCACCTCACCCTCTCAAACCCTCGACGACGCGGTGACAACCGCTCTGGCGTCAGGGTGCACGGTAGTGATCGCCGCAGGGAACAGCGGGATCGATACTGCAGGCGTATGGCCCGCGCACCTGACCAATCTGGGTGTGATCGTGGTCGGTGCCGCAGGCGTGGGCGGGTCACGGGCCTCTTATTCAAACTGGGGAACGAGCGTGGATTTTTACGCCTACGGCAGCGGGGTCGTCAGCTGTTCGGGAACGAACGGGACTGCCACCAAAACTGGCACGTCCCAGGCGGCCCCGCATATCTCAGCAGCCTGTGCCCTTCTGCGTCTCACGCACGGTGCCCTCTCCCCCGGAAATCTGGAAAGCCTGCTGCGCACTGTCGTCCGCGGCATAGGCATCCCGGATGTCGGGGCGCTTGCCCCCCAGGTACTTCCTTTTCATCTCCCACAGCTCCACCTGGGAACCGGAGAGAGCCTTTCCCTTCCGCTCCATGCTCTGCCCCTCACCTGTACAAAAACAATAACCTGGTCCTCGTCGGACCCTGATGTGGCATCTGTCGACAGCGGGCTTGTGTCTGCACTTTCCCCGGGTACTGCGGTCCTGACCGCTGCGTGTGCCAACTTTGATGACATTCAGATCACTTTGACCATCTCAGAACAGGCAAGCACACATTTCCTTCTTCCCGCGTCGCTCTGTGAGCTCTCTGAGGAAGCCTTATCCGGCACGGCTGCAGATTACATAACAGCTGGCGCATCCCTTCAGGTCATAGGGACAAATGCAATAGACTATTCCCAGGTACTCATCTGTCCGGAAGGCAGTACCGCGGCCCAGTATGCAGAAGAGGACGTATTTTCATATATCGCAGAGGAGTAAGACCTGCCCCGTACGGTACGCCGGCACCTGAACCCTCCGCCAGCTTCACAGTGCACGAATGGACAGTGCCGGACACGGTTGCCCCGTGCTCTGCACAGCAAAAAAACCAGATGCCCGTTTTTCATATCCTGAACTGCACGCTTGTTCCATAAAGACGGCTCATTCCTCGCCTTATGCCAGAAATGCCCCATCTGAACAGAAAGGAGCTGTCCTGGTATATTGGGCCGGCAGACAGGGTTTAACATATTATAGCAAGAATTCCCCCATCCTCTGCAGGTGGTGGGATGAATT
>CAMNGW010000114.1 GCA_946538615.1 uncultured Clostridia bacterium | reverse complement strand
CTGGAACAACGACAATCCCGACCGTCCCATTGCTATAGAAGTAACCACCATTGGCTATGATGACATGCATAACAAGCTGAAGGTCGCTCTGCAGGCCGATGAAGGCGCTCCGGATATGTGCGACGTGGAACTGGGTCAGTTCCCGAACGTGCTGGCTTATTCCGATAAGCTGCTTGACCTCACCAGCGCGATGAGCCCCTACATGGCTGACCTGGTCCAGGCCCGCCTTGAGATCTATGCCAAGGACGGCAAATATTACGGCGCTCCTCTGCACGTTGGCGCCATGGTCTGCTTCTATGACAAGGCCATGCTGGAAACCGCCGGCGTCAACTATGAAGACATCAAGACATGGGACGACTGGTATCAGGCTGGCCTCAAGCTGAAGGCTGCTGTTCCGGATGCCTGGATGGGCACCGTGGAAACCAGCACCCAGTGGGTCGCTTCCCTTATGCTGGCCCAGCAGGGCACCGACTGGCAGAAGGACGGCGCTGCTCTGATCAATACACCTGAACTGGCAAAGGTCATCGACACCCAGAAGAGCTGGCTGGAAGCTGGCATCTGCGAAGTCTGCCCCGGCGGACAGCCTGACACTGAAGAAGGCAAGGCCTACATCGCCAACAACAAGATCGCTTGCGTCATCATGCCTTTCTGGTTCATGAGCCGCTTCACCGATGAAATCGGCGAGAACTGCAAGGACCGTTATGTAGTTGCTCCCTGCCCCGTATTTGAGGAAGGTCAGCTGCAGTCCATCGGCCAGGGCGGAACCGGCACGGTTGTCTATGCAAACGGCACGAACCCTGAACTGTGCGCTGAGTTCCTGGCTTATGCCAAGGTTTCTCCTGAAGGCGAAGCACAGATCTGGGATGTCATGGGCTTCGACCCCTGCAACACTTCCATCTGGGACGACGCTTCCATCATGAAGACGGACGACAACAAGTTCAACCAGTACTTCATTGGCTATCCTGTCGACGCCCTGCTGCAGATCAAGGACAGCATCGGCTACATCGTTTCCACCTCTATCAGCCCCACCATCAACAGCTATCTGGGATCCACACTGTGGAACGAAGTGTATGTGGATGGCGTAGGTACCGCTGAAGCTCTGGAGAACGCTCAGGACTCCATCGACAGCGACCTGTTCTGATCCCTTTATCCATCGTCATTTTTCAGGGAGTGGAGCCTTGCTCCCTCCCGCCTTTTATTTGCGGCAGGATTCCGCATGAGGGGTCCTGCTGAGAATCACGGAGCTGATTATAAAGAGGGGGTAATTTGATGCAGGCACGTGCGGTCCGCCCGGCTGTCCGTGGCAATGGCAAACGCGGATTGGTTCTGCTGGTTCTTGGTGCACTGTTGCTGGTGCTGGGTGTAACAGGGCTTTTTTCTCTGCAGGGCAAGGCCATCCGTTTTGATACGGCCTATGATTCACATGGAGATCTGAGCGCTTTCTTTTTCGGAAAGCTGGAGGAAGGACAGGGATACAATCTTTTCCAGAATGCCTGGCTGGGCATGGTACGCTACAGGCTCTGGGTCATGATCCTTGGACTGATCCTGATTGTGGGCTATGTGGCGATGAACCGGGAGCTGCTGTATTCCCAGAAAGTTGCCCCGTATGTCTTTGTGGCACCTTTCATTATTACCTTCGTCGTTTTCCTGGCCTATCCGCTGATTACCACGATCATGATGAGCTTTCAGGAGATCACCGGTGCCGGCACAAGGTGGATCGGCCTGAAAAACTATCAGGATATGTTTGCCAACAAGAACTTCTATACGGCGGTCCGCAATTCTTCAGTTTACATGGTGCTGACCTGCGCGATCCTGATCCCTGTGCCCATGCTGCTTGCCTATCTGGTTGAAGTGGGCGCTGTCAAAGTGGGCAATCTGTTCAAGACAGTAGCCTTCATGCCGGTGCTCTGCTCCGTCGTGGTGGCGGGCATCATCTTCCGCATGATGTTCTCCGAGCTTGAAGGGGCCATGATGAACCAGCTGCGGGTGTTCTTTGGCCAGAAGCCCATTACCTGGCTGAAGGATGCGAACGGTTCCATGTTTGCCATGGTACTTCTGTGCTTCTGGCGTTGGACGGGCATGAATATGCTCTATTACATGGCAGGTCTGAAATCCATTCCCAGGGACCTGTATGAAGCGGCAGAAATCGACGGCGCCAATGGCGTGCAGAAGTTCACGCGCATCTGCCTCCCTCTGCTCAAGCCCACCACCATCTATGTCCTGACAATTTCCATCTATGCGGGCCTGGCCATGTTTACCGAGAGCTATATGATTTTCGGCGGCAACAACAGCCCGAAGAACTACGGCCTGACCATCGTCGGCTACCTGTACCGGTACGGCTTTGAAAAGGTTGATAAGTTCGGATTCGCCTCCGCGGTGGGTCTGGTGCTGCTGGTAGGCGCGCTGATCATTACCCTGATCCAGCTGCGCATCACCGGCACGATCGGAAAGAAGGAGGATTGAGTATGAACATGAAGGAGAACCGTTCCGGAATGGCCCGGAAAATCGTACTGACTGTCTTTTTTCTCTTTCTGTGCATCCTGTTTCTGATTCCTCTCTATGCCCTGGTCCTGGGAACGTTTAAGGGCGGTGCAGAGCTCTTTGTCAGCGGTCTGAACCTGAACCCGACCCCTGAAAAGCTGCACCTGAAAGCCTGGCGGTACCTCTTTACGGGCGTTATGGCCAACGGGGAATCCAGTCCCCATGATTATTTCCTCTGGTACAGGAACAGCCTTATGGTTGTTCTGGTGCAGGGAAGCCTTACGCTGCTGCTTTCATCCATGGTGGCATACGGACTGGCAAAGTATGACTTCAAAGGGAAAAACGTGATCTTCATGTGCGTGCTGATGGCTATGATGGTCCCCCTGGAGATCCTGATGCTCCCCATGTACACGCAGGTCAATGCCATGGGTCTGCGCAACAGCTATGCGGGCGTGATGCTGCCCTTCCTGGTCAGCATGAGTGCCGTCTTCTTCTTCCGTCAGTTCCTGACCAACATCCCCTATGAAATGGTTGAAGCCGGACGTATCGACGGCTGTACGGAATACGGCGTCTTCTTCCGGATCATCATGCCGGTTATGATGCCCGCCTACGCTTCCATGGCGGTGCTGACGGGCATGGGTGCATGGAACGCGCTGCTCTGGCCCATGCTGGTGCTTTCGGATATGAAGAAGTACACCATCCCGATCGGCCTGAATACCCTCTGGTCCCCCTATGGAAACAATTATGACCTGATGATTACCGGATCCTGCTTTGCCATTGTGCCGCTTCTGTTGATCTATCTGTTTGCTCAGAAGTTCATTGTGGAAGGCATGACGGCAGGTGCTGTCAAAGGATAATGCATCCTCGTGCCGGGGCGGGCTCCGTATGGAGTCTGCCCCGGCTCTTTTCAGATGGCCCCGTGCCACGGAACGTACCGGAAAAGACGGGGAAGGATACAGACGCAGGCTCCGTCAGGTTCCGGGAAGGCTTTGGGACGGTCCTGTCGTAAGTCACCATATCTTTTCCGGGCTGATATGGGGTCCTCCTGTACAATGGGTCCCCGGTACACGATGCAGTCCGAAGGCCCGGATGTGTCCATGCTGCAGGCCTGTGGACAGAAAGGTATCATGAGTGTGAAGATTACCACGCTGAAGGAGTGAATCCCATGTCATGCTCCAATGGAAAGGTTACCCTGGAAGATATTGCGAGGGCTACAGGATACACAATCAATACGGTCTCACGGGCGCTGAAGAACAAATCCGACATCAGCAGGGCAACCTGTGAAAAGATTCAGCAGACGGCCCGGGAGATGGGGTATGTCCGGAACTATATCGCCAGTTCACTCCGGGCAGGCAGGACAAAAACCATTGCGGTGGTTGCCGGCAGTCTCACCAATGTCTATTATGCCGTTCTGGTGGAACTAGTTCAGAAAGAAGCTTCCCGGCTGGGGTACACACTGATGATCCTCTGTTCCCAGGATGACCCGGATACAGAGACGCAGGCTGTGGAGATGGCCCTTCAGCGTCAGGTGGACGGTGTCCTTATCACTCCCTGTGCGGTGGATTCTCCTGCGCTGAAGATGCTCCGGGAATCCGGGATCCCCTTTGTGCTGCTCAGCCGCTATCTCCGCATGGAAGCGGATGACAGCGTGATCAGCGATGATGAGCAAGGAGGTTACCTGGCCGGACGGTACCTGCTGGAACACGGCCATACCAGACTGGCTTATCTGTCCTATCACCATGTGGTCTATTCGACCCGCACCCGTTATGAGGGGTTTCTCCGGGCGTGCGCAGAAGCGGGCCTCCAGCAGGATGCTGTTTTTCAGGCGGAGGTGTGTGAAGAGGCAGATATTCTGGCTCAGGTCCGGGCGTGGATGCAGCAGGGTGTCACCGGGATTTTCTCCTTCTGCGATGTGGAGGCCTGGTCCACCATTTCAATTCTGGAAAACAATGGGTACTCCGTTCCGCGGGACGTGGAGATTGTGGGCTTTGATAATATTCTGGGCTATATGAATTTTCCTAAGCCAATCACTTCTGTGGACGGGAACCTTCCGGCGATTGCGAACACTGCCATCGATATTCTGCGCAGGCGGATCCATGACCCCAGCCTTCCGCCTCAGCAGATCATGCAGCCGGTCCGTCTGGTCGAGCGGTGAATCCGGACAGGAGAGGGGACACAGGCATCTCATGCGGACCATACACAGGCAGGACCCGCTCTGTGTGAAAGGAAGAAACGGTAGCGGGAAGGACCAGCAGGAAAAGGAAACGGTTCAGGCCACAGCCTGTTCCGGTGCCGCGTACGCGCGCCTTCAGGTACAGATGGAGATATACGAAGCTGCATGAGAGGACGGGGCGCCGCGTCTACCGGGACCGCAGACAGGGGAGCAGGTAATCAGCGGTCCTGCTTGCAGGGTGCGGTATGCCCTGCAGTAAAAAAGCCAGCAGGTCCCGGAAACAGAGAGAACCGGAAATGACAAAAACGCACCATCTGTGAGATGATGCGTTTCATTTTTTGGGTATTTATACAGTATGCCAGACAGCGTTTCCTGTCTGTTTCCCCTGTGCACTATATCTGTGCTTATCCTGCAGGGGACAGGATGAAGGCCGTCGCAGGGTCCGGCATTTCACGCCACGCAGAACGTTGCGGCGTGGCCTGATCCGGGTCTGCCCTGCACTGTATTCTCCGGATCTGACGCGGTATACGTCCCATACGGAGGGTTCCTCCGGATGAGTGCCTGCCATGGCGCGGTGCGTTTTCATTCAGTTGCTGCGGACACCGTTTTTGCCGTCTGCGCCGTCTTTTTCCTTTTCCATGAGATGTACCGGAGCACGCAGGAAACGCCTGCCGGCATCCAGGTGATGCCTGCGGTGATCCAGATGGACCATACGCCCGCGGCTGTGAAATGCAGCAGGAGAAAGGGAAGCCCCACACGGCCCGCGATTTCCACAATGCCATTGATAAAGGAAAAAAACGCATCGCCCACGCCGTTGAGTACCCCGCGGGTCACATAGATGACGCCCAGGGAGGCATAGAACAGGCTGGTGATCTTAAGGGTGCTTCCGCCCATGTCTATGACGTCTTTTTCATGGACAAACATGCCCACCAGACTCTCTCCGAAGAGCTGCATGATCCATCATGCATGCCAGAGCCACCATGGCCAGCAGGCCGTCTTTGAGCCCCCTCTGGATCCGCTCTGTTTTCCCGGCGCTTTCATTCTGCCCCGCGTTGAATCTGCGCTGTATGAACATGGAACAGCCGCCCCGGACTGCTCTTCACGGGCAGGTCTGTGGTATGCCCCTGACCGCCTCCTCATGGGCTGTTGTGCATGATACAGAAGGCCGCTGATTTCATTCCGTGATGTGAAAACCGGAACATACTGCACCTGAGAAAGAACCATGAAAGTTATGGCAGCTATTATTCTGAGCTTGACACTTAAACGTTTAAGTCCAATGAAATCCAGGCAGCTGAACAGCATGGTCCTGCTGCTGGTTAACAGGTGCATCCGGATGAACCATGCGGGATGGCAGAGAGATGTTCTTCAAGCGGCTCACGGAGAATGACAATGGACAGGACACAGAGCAGTAAAACGGCACAGGCACCCTGAATCATGCCTCCGCTTTCCAGAAAAAGTATGTTGTGGATTGTGTTCTGCCGGATGCTTGAATCATCATGCTTTCGTAAGTCATTGCGGACCGTACTGGCTGACAGGAATCAGACCAGCATGGTCACAGACAGTGGGAACACCATTGTGTACAGCGGGAAGATCTATGTATGCCGTACGGGACGCCGTGGCAGGCATAACAGAAATCAGAACGGGATGTGCACTATGGGCTGCTTCCTTTTCGCGTGCACCAGTAAATCCAGATTGGAAGGTATGTGTGATATGGTTGTGCCGGACGGAAGAACAATCTGCTTAAGAGAAAATGAAAAGAGGGATCGGAACGAATGGTGCACATATGTCCCATTTCCTGAAACAGGCAGGAAAACGCAGTGAACTGGCAGGGACAGGTGCTGTTATTCCTGCCAGGATGGACACCAGGTGCGGGGCCCTGATCCGGCTGCCTGTGGAGCAGCATGGCGGCACGGAAAGCAGGACCAGGAAAAAAGGCCAGACATATTAACGGGAAAATGACAGCATCGCGGCCTGCGGCGGGGAAACCTGAGGCGGGAGACATACTCTGACCAGGAAACCTGGGACCATTCCGTGATGTCCACGCTGAACTGGAACGGGAAGTCAGGAACATACCGGTCGAAAGCTGTCATAAGGACCACAAAAAGGAAACAAAAATGATTCAACGAATGGAGGCAAACAAATGAGTTACAAAGTCAGTAAGGTATCGAAAGCTGGATTTGTTTTTCTGCGGCTATCCTTTGCTCTTCAGATCATTCTCCTTATCCTCAGTTACGCAAATTATTTTCAGTCATACATCAGGTCCACGTCTGCACTTTCGTGGCTGTCTTCTTCATTTGATGCGATAACCGTTGCGGCCTATATATCTGTTGGCTCGTGCGCAACACAGTTTTTTCTGATCCGTCTGTTCAGCATGCAATTATCCGGGCAGAGCCGTGGAAAGAGCAGGTACCTTCTCTTCTGCCTGGCTTCAGTCATCTATGACAACTGGTATCTGATCTATGCCCTGTTCAAGGGAATGGAGCATGGTACTTCAGATTATGTTCAGCTTGGCTTTGGACTTGGTTTCTCCTGCCTGGTCCTTATCGCCATTATGAGCAACAGTCATACGCTTGGCGTGATCTGCAGCACAGGTGCATTTGCGATGGCGGCATATAATATCTGGATCATTTCACAGCTGATGGGGACGGTCAGCCTTTTTACAGTCGTCTGCATTTCCGTTTGCGAAGCCCTGTATGGCACAGGTCTGGCTTTATGTCTTCTGGGAATACGTAAATCAGAAGAAGAAAAAGAAGAAGTTGCCCCGATATATCCCAAGAGCTGACATGTGTTTCAATGCGCGGCTGATCTGGAGACCGGACAGATCAGGTCTGCTTATCTGCGCTCTGTCTCATGTTCTGTGTTGAGATGCTGGCAGTTTATATGACACGATCGATTCAGCACAGGATGATGAATTCAATGCTGACCAGTATCTGGACTCTCTGATCAAAATCGAGGAATACAATAGAAAGTACAATTCAACGCCCGAACCAACTGCTTCACCAGTCCCTTCTGAAGAGCCATCTGGTGCTATGACAGTAAGAATATCCGCTGAAACAAAGACTGCAGCAAAAGTTGCCACAGGTCTTTCAGATTATACTGACGATGAGCTCATAAGTCTTACAAAAGCAATCAACGAGGAAATCGTGAACAGAAAGCTGGAGAAGACTGCCTATCTCCATAAAGGTGAGTATGCTGTAGGAACAGACATCCCAGCCGGAACGTATTTATTGCAATGGCTGAGATTACAGTGAAAAACAATTATGCTGTGGTTGATGGGGACGGCAATACGGCAGATTATGGAATCATGGAATCAAAGGATTCGGCTTCTCTGATTGACCTGAAAGACGGGCAAACGTTCATGTGTGATGCTCCATGTCTGTTGACAGTCAAAGTAAGAAAAGTGGTATTCCAGTAGAATGATCCCGCGGGTCGGGTCCGGAGGAGAGATATCGGAAATGAAGCAAATCTGAGCGGACATTTTTCAAAAGGGGAACAGCGGAAAACGGCTTCATTGGAGCAGAAATGCTTCTGTGGAGCCGCTCTTTTGCTTTGCAGGAAACGACAAAGAACAGCGGCTCCGGAATGACAAACCGGTGCTGTTCTGCCTTTTGCAGAAGCAACAAAAGTGCTTGACCGGACGGACATTTGTCTGGAACCAGGCAGGAGAAAAAGATCGTTCCTGAATATCTTGTGTCCTAAGGAAACGATACCCCTCAGGGTGCGTTTCTGCTGAACGACTTCAGAAAAGAACCGGTGCGGAACACATCAGATGTCCCTGATAAACATGGGATGCTTTTTGAAGTCTGGCATGAAAAAAGGTAATGCATATCGTACGTCCTTACAGCCGGAATGATCCGGGATGCAGATCTGGTGGTGCCCTGTAAAAATCGGACAGGGAAGGGATGACAGGTAGGATTTTCGGAATGAACTGAGAATAATACTTTCCGTAATGATTGTAAAAAATGGAATTACCAGAAGAGAGACAAGTTGGACATTCTTCTGACGGAATGCCAGGGGAGGTTCAGCGGTTCATGGGAGTCGTGAAGATGGATAAAGTTACTGGCCACAGGTTTGGACTGCAATGTGCACTTCATCTTTTTTTTCCACGCAGAAGACTGTGCTTTTTTCTGCTCATCCTGCTTTCTGTGTCTTGTCACCTGATCAGTAAAGCCGAGAATGATTTCAGCTATCTTGAGCAGTACGACCGGTCAGTTTGTATCACAGCGTACCACGGCGATGCCTCCGTCGTGGAAATTCCTGAAATGATCGGCGGCTATCCGGTGACCGCAATAGATGGCTTTTTTCCACAGCATTGTGAAAAACTGGTTATTCCTGATTCAGTGATCTGTCTTGGCGATGGTTTTTTCTGGAACACAGAGGAATTTGTGGTCTCTTCAGGGCATACAGTCTTTACCTGCCGGGCCTATGCTTTATATGAAAAGAACGGGGAGCGTTTATTGGCTTATCCTACCCGGGAAGGTGAATTGATCGAAATACCTGAAGGCACCAGGATCATAGATAAGAATGTCATCTTTCTGCCTGGTCCGCAGGTCATTGCTTTACCGGAAAGCCTGACAGAGATCGAGAATGCGCAGTGGGGCTCTCCCTTCAGTACATGTTCCACATTGCGTGAGTTCCGGGTCCCTGCGTCTTCCGGATCCTACTGCTGTGCAGATCACGTGTTATATGACAAAGCCATGCAGACCTTAATTGCCTATCCGGCAGGGAAAGAAGGGGAGCGTTTTACTGTCCCTGACGGGGTACAGTCAATTGAAGATTTTGCTTTTCATGGTTCAGCGGTCTCATCACTGACGGTACCTGAGAGCGTTTCAGCTTGCGGGAAATTTCTGTTTTCAAACACCGCGTCTTTGCAGGAACTCGTATTTGAAGGTGCCGGGGAACAGCCGCTTCTGTTTGATGAATATGCGTTTCAGGGTGCGGATTTAGCCACAGTCACGGTACCATCCAGAACGGTGCAGATCAGCGATTATGCTTTCGCATCAGGTACCATCATCACCTGTTCTGCGGGCACATATGCTGAATCCTGGTGCCAGGAGCACAGCCATCCGTACGCGTCTTATATGGGAAACGTGCTTGAAAATGGCACATTGGAGGTGCACTGCGCCAGCTTTTCCGGCGATACTGTCGCTGTCCCCGCGTTCCTGGATGGACAGCCTGTAAGCACCCTGGCGGAGCGGGCATTCTGGCTTTCTTATGATGGGCTGCTTTTGCCGAGGGCCATTCCATTCCACAGCATCATCCTCCCTGAAGGCCTCCGGACACTGAGGAACGAGGCATTCAGAGGCTGCACGGAGCTTAAGCACATTTCTCTTCCTGCAAGCGTTACGGAGCTTGAAGGGAACCCGTTTCACAATCCCTGGACAGAAGGAATCTCCACTGCACCCGGTTCACGGTACGAAGTACGCGATGATCTGCTTTATGAAGTGGATACCGGCAGGCTGATCTGCTGTTTCAATGCAGCCGGGTTACCGGATGAGTATACAATCCCTGAATATATCCGCTCCTTATCTCCCCGGGCTTTTGCCTATGGCAGCTTCAAAAAAGTGATGATTCCTGACACGGTCACCACAGCAGGAGACAATCCGTTTTACAGCTGCCAGAGACTGGAGGAAATTGCCGTTTCCCCTGAGCATCTCACCCTGGCAGTGATAAGCGGTGTTCTGTACAGCAAAACAGACAAGCGTCTTGTGTGC
>CAMNGW010000113.1 GCA_946538615.1 uncultured Clostridia bacterium | reverse complement strand
GATGTGCTTTTTGACATGTTGTCTCATTTCCGTAATTTCCTATAAAGTGAAAAAGACCAGCCCGCCGGCTGGCCTTTTCTTTATGTCTTCTGGTCGAGTCTCTGCCGCTCCACAAGCTCGGCAAAGATCCCGTTTTTGGCGATCAGTTCCTCGTAGGTCCCGTCCTCTGCGATCTTCCCTCCGTCTATGACCAGGATCCGGTCACAGTGGCGGATGGTGCTCAGACGGTGGGCGATCACGATCCTTGTGCACTTCATCTTGTCGAGTGCTTCGGAGACTTTCTTCTGTGTGATATTGTCCAGAGCGGAAGTGGCCTCATCAAAGATCAGGATCTTGGGCTTGGGTGCAATCGCCCTTGCGATCATCAGCCTCTGCCGCTGTCCGCCGGAAATCGTGCCGCCGCCCTCCTGAAGGACCGTGTTCATCCCCATGGGCATGTCCCGGATGTCCTCGGCAATGCCTGCAATCTCTGCGGCGTCCCACACTTCCTGCAGCTTCAGCGTCGGGGCCGAGATCACGATGTTGTCAAATATGCTGCCGGAGAAAAGCTTCCCGTCTTGCATCACCGTCCCGATCTGGCGGCGGACCGAGCGCACGTCCAGCTGCTGCAGGTCCTTCCTGTCATAATAGATGACGCCGCGGGACGGCTTTTCAAAGCCGAGGAGCAGGCGCACCAAGGTCGACTTTCCGCAGCCGCTCTTGCCGACAATGGCCACATACTGGCGTGCCGGGATCGTGAGGGAAAAATCTTCAAACAGGGGCTTGCTGTCCGGATCGTAGCCGAATGTCACGTGGCTCAGCTCAATGCCGCCGCTCAGACGGCTCACGGTCTCTTTGGAATCCGAAGTCTCAGGTTTTGCTTCAAGAAGGGGCTGAATGAGCCCGATAATCGGCCGGATGGAAGCCACGGACAGGGCCACGCCTGCCAGTGCGCTGAAAGCCGAGGAAATATAGGCATAGGCCGAATTAAAGGCAAAGTAATCCGACATCTGCACCTGGCTCTTGACGGCAATATAGTACATCACAGCCGTCCCCACAAGGGTGATCCCTGTGGTGAGCACACCCGAAAGACGGACAATGCCTGGAGGATTGTAGGTCAGCGAGGCGCTTTTCGTGTACAGCTTGGACCACTTGAAGAAGGCGCGGTTCTCCGCACCGCTCAGGCGGATCTTCTGGATGCCCTGGATCAGGCCATACACCAGGCCCCGTTCCTTGGCATTGTGCACCATCTTCTCGGCATCAATGCGCATCTGCACAAGGGCCGAGACCAGGCTCACCGCGAGGGTGAGGAGCGTCACGATCAGACTCGGCCACACCAGGGACGGGGCAAAGGCAAAGATCTGCGTGAGATACACCAGGGAGAAGACGCCTGTCACCGCCGTGGAAAAGAGCGAATCCACAATCGTCGAGCACAGCGAGTCCATATAGCTCACATACTGGTTCAGCTCGCCCGCCGAGTAATCGCGGAAGAAGGTGGCCGGAAGCGACAGCATGCGCATCATGGTGGCTGCGCTCACATTCAGGTTCAGCTTAAAGCGTATGCGGCTGAGCAGCATCCCCCGGATCACCTGGAAGAGCAGGTTGCCGATGGTGGCAAAGAGCATAAATGACACAACGGCAAACAGGAGCTGATGGCTCCCCGTGGCAATCACGCGGCCCATCAGGATCTGGTTGAACTTGGGCATAAGCATCCCGATGAGCGTGATCGCAAGAGCTGACAGGCCAAAGCTCGCCAGGTCCCACTTGGTCAGGCAGCTCATCATATAGACAAGCAGGTCCCTGATTTTCAACTCACGCGTCGGCAGCGGCCGGTAAAAGCACAGCGCTTCTTCGCTGATGTTCTTTTCTTCCTGCGCCGTGATGCGCACCTTCTGGCCGGTGCGCGGATCGGTATATTCGTACCCGCCCATGTCAGAGGGCAGGACAGTGATGACAATGCCGCTGTCCAGAAGACTGGTGATCATCGGCCCCATGGCATCGCCGTGCCAGCCTTTTTTCAGGATGACTTCACGGTACAGGATCCCGGTGGCGCTCAGAAGGTAATCCAGCCGGTCCTGAAGTCCGCGGATGTTCGGCGGGACTTCGCGTTCCTTGATGCCAAAATGCTTGAGCAGCCCGGATACCGCGTCGCTCACGTCTGCTTCGTCCCGGAGCGTACTGCCCAGCCGCCTGCCCGTCACCGACATCGCTATATTTTCAATGGAGTCTGTCAGCATCTCCCGTTCATGCTTTTTCCGGAATTCAATTTGTTCGTCAAACCAGCCCACGTACTCACCTCCCTTTACTCAGACGCAACCAGTTCGGTATAGGCGCCGCCCTTGGCAAACAGTTCATCATGCGTGCCCCGTTCCACGATCTTCCCGTGGTCAAGCACAATGATCTCATCGCAGTCGCGGATCGTGCTCAGACGGTGCGCAATGATAATGCAGGTGATGCCGCGGTCATTGATGGACTTGATGACCTCGTGCTCTGTGCGGGCATCGAGGGCCGATGTGGCCTCGTCCATAATGCAGATCGTCGGGTCCTGCGCCAGGGCGCGGGCGATTTCCAGGCGCTGGCGCTGTCCGCCGCTCAGGTCGCGGCCCCCGTCAAGCATCCTGTGCTCAAAACCGCCGTCGCGGGTCACGATATCATCATAGATGCCTGCGTCCCTCGCAGCGAGGGTGACTTCAAAATCTTCGATGGAATCGTCCCACATTTTGATGTTCTCAGAAATCGTGTCCTCAAACAGCGTAATATCCTGGTCAATGACGGACACAGAGCCGGTGAACACGTCCCGGTCAATCTCCCCGAGCGGGACGCCGTCAAAGGTCACACTGCCGCTCCAGGGCTGATAGAGCCCTGAGATCAGCTTGGCCAGCGTCGATTTGCCGCAGCCCGTCCGCCCGACAAAGGCAACCTTCTGCCCCGGGCGCACCGTCATGGAAAAGTCCGTGATCTGGGGCTTGCCCAGACGTGAGTAGCCGAAAGTCACATGCTTGAGCTCGATGGCGCCCGACAGCTTCTGGTACTCGGTTTTTTTCTCGCGCGGGGCAAACGACGCGTCTTCCTTGTAGCTCATCACATCGTCCACACGCTCCATCTGGGTGATCATCTCCTGCAGGCTCTGTCCTGCACTGATCAGGCTCGTCGCAGGGCTCATGAAGCTCCCCAGGAAGCCCTGGAAAGCCATGACCATGCCGGGTGTGAACTTTCCGTCAAGCACCAGGAGCACGCCAAGGCCCAGCACGCAGAGATTGGCCACCGCCGTGATCGCCGAAGGGAGGCTCCCCAGGAACAGGTTCAGGCGCGTATACTTCGTGCTCTGCGTGTTCACGCTCGCCTGGTACCCTGCCCAGCGCCCGAAGAAACCGTTCTCCGCGCCGGAGGACTTGATCGTTTCAATCATGCTGATCCCGCTGAGCGTCGCCGAGCTGAGCTTGGCCGCGTCACGCTGCTGGACACGGGTGATGTTCACGCGCTTGGCTGTGATCACCGAGGACACAATCAGATTGAGGACAATGGCCCCTATACCGATCAGGGACAGCAGCCAGCTGTAGCGGATCATGACAATCAGGTAGAAGACCATCATCACCGCCTGAAGGGCAAGGGGAGCAAATGTGTTGACCAGCGTGCCCGCAATGCTTGCATTCGTCGCCTGCCGGTCGGCAATGTCGGCACTCATGCGCTGAGTAAAAAACTGCATGGGCAGCCGCAGCACCTTCCACAGATAGCTCGCACTGCCATAGGCCGCCATCTTGCCCTGGATCTTCAGGGAGTACACCGCGTTCATCCATGTCACCACAATGGAAATGAGAATGACCACGCCAAAGAGCGCCATGAAGGGGCCCAGCCACTCCGGGTTCCTGCCCGTGAGCAGACGGTCAAGGAAGGTCCTTGAAAAAACAGGGGAAATGATGCCCAGAAGAGAGGATATGGTCGTTGTCAGGACCACGAAGACCACAGCCGTGCCCGTTCCCTTGAGACGTTCGCGGGCATAGGAGATCACGCTCTTCGGCTTGCCGAAGGGCTTAAAATCCTCCCCGGGTTCGAAAGTCAGGCATACGCCGGTAAATTCCCGGTCGAACTCCTCCCACTCCACCATGACCCGGCCGCGGGCCGGGTCGTTGATCACGGCCCGCTTTCCCTTAAAGCCGCACAGGACGACAAAGTGGTTGAACCCCCAGTGCAGGATGCACGGGAAGGGGCCTTCCTCGAGAAGGTCCTCTGGCTCCACGCGCCACGCGTCTGCGGTCATGCCGTAGCTCCTCGCCGCCGTCACAATGTTCTTTGCGTTCGCGCCGTCCATGGACACGCCGCAGTCCACACGCGCCTGCTCGAGGGGAATCCACTGCTTGTAGTAATGCATGACCATCGTAAGGGAGGCGGCACCGCATTCAAGCGCCTCCATCTGCATCACAACAGGCACATTGACCACACCGGTTTCCACGGGGCTTGGAATGTCAGGCTTTCCGCTCATGCGCGATTTCAGACTGCTGACACCTTTGTTCATGCTGCTGAGGATGCTGTCCACGCTCTTTTTCAGTCTGCTGATTTGCTTGTCTGCCACGCTTCCGCCTCCTCACCGCTGCAGCAAAAGGCTGATGGGCTGCAGGCTCTCGGTCACGGCCATGGCGGGATATACCCCGTCCTCCAGTTCGCCTTCAACAGGTACCTCGACCGTGACCTGGCCAATTTCAAGATTGCCTGTCACGCGGATAAAGGGATTCATGTCAGCTGTGACAGCCGTCACGTTCACATCGTCCCCCATGCGCAGACTGTAGCTTTGTCCATTCACCGTCACACTGCCTGTGTGCATCACTGGCTCGAGCTCCTCGTAGGGGACATAGCATACCGTCTGCCCCCCGTTGGCCACCACGGCCAGCTGGGTGCTTGTCTCGATCCGTCCGAATATGCTCCAGAGAATCCCTCCGATCAGAAGGGCAATCACAGCCCCGAGGACAAGCCATACCCCCGGCGATGTTACCCGGAGATAATCGTTGATCGATTCAGGTGACTCCACCGCTTCCAGGCTCTTTTCCCGGAACAGTTTCACTTTGCCATGTTCTTGCATGTTGTCTCTCCTGTCTTCTGATTACATTAAACTCAAGCCGTTTCTGATCTGCAGTATATAAGTCAGGCTTGTTTGTAAGTTCAAGTATAATATCCGTTTTGAGAAATTGCAATTCCGGATTCTGGACTTCTGGGTCCCGGTCGGGTATCATATCACAGGAATGAAAAGCATATCTGCATATCTGCATATCTGCCGCCCGGACGCGGTGCAGGCAGCATGCTCTCAGCGTGTTACACTGCCTGCTTAAAAGGCCCTTTCCCGTCCCCCTCTGGCAGGGCCCCAGAAAATCTGAAAAAGGAGATGCTTCCATGCGGACCATTATCATCGGCGATATTCATGGCTGCAACCATGCTCTGACCACGCTTGTGGAGAAAATCAGGCCGTCCGGGGAGGATTATCTGGTCCTTCTTGGCGATCTGTTTGACCGCGGGCCCGATTCGTGGGAAGTATTTCAGACCGTCATGGAGCTGGCTGATACCTTCGGCGAGCGCTTCGCACTGCTGCTGGGCAACCACGAGGACTACCTGCTCCGTCCCAAACTCTCACTGATGGAGCGAATTGTCTGGGACCGCGTCGGCCGTGCGGCAACCGTCGCATCTTTCCGCAAGCACGGTGAAAAGATGGAAGACTGCATCCCCTGGCTCAAGGAACATGCTTCCCTGTTCTGGAAAGGGGAGGTGCAGTGCGCCCATGCCGGAATCAAGGTCGATCCCATTGAAGCCAATGACAGACAGACGCTTCTGCATGATCATGACCTGGTGCTGTGCAACCAGTACGCCGGTCCCCTGACCATAACCGGACACATTGCAATTGCCAATCCCACCTGGTTCACAGGCGATGGTGAAAACACAAAAATCCTGCCCTATGAGACCTGGCGCCCCCTCCCGGACCATGGCGTCATCTGTATCGATACAGGATGCGGCAAGGGTGGAAATCTTACGGCCATGCTGGTGGAAGGGGGACAGTTCCGCCTCGAAGGTGCAGCAGGCGTGTAATATGTCTGTACAGGAAAGAAAAGGAAAAGTCCAGCGTGTACCCGCTGGACTTTTCCTTTTCCGTTTTTCTTTCGTCCTTTCCGGCGCTGCCTTTCCCGGCAGCCGCGGCTTACTTCTTTCCCGCTTCCCCTTTGATCCCGTGATAGGTCAGGCACAGCATGGTGATATCATCAAACTGTTCCGCCCCGTCCACAAAGCGGTCAATGGACGTTTTGACATTATAGAGGATCTTATCGGGCATGTCGGTATCCTCGCAGTTCAGCGCTTCGGTGAGCCGGTCTTCTCCCATCAGTTCATTGTTGGCATTGGTCGCCTCCAGCACGCCGTCGGTATAGACAAACAGGCAGTCCCCGGGGTTGAGCTTGAAGGTATGCTCTTTGAAACGGACGTTTTCCATCACGGCTACAGCCAGAGAATGACGGTACTTCATCAGTTCAAACTTTCCATCGGCACGTTTCACCGCAGGATGCTCGTGTCCGGCATTGATGGCCACGCCTTCGCCTGTGGACAGGGTCAGCACGCCCACCCAGGCTGTGACAAACATGCCCGCTTCATTGCCCTCCATCAGCTGGTTGTTGACGTTTGCCATCACGTTGCCAAGGCTCTCACCGCTTTGCAGCCGGTTCTTGATCAGCGTTTTCGCAATCATCATGAACAAGGCCGCAGGTACCCCTTTGCCGGACACGTCGGCCATAACCAGGGCCAGATGATCATCATCCACCAGGAAGAAATCGTAGAAGTCCCCGCCCACTTCTTTGGCCGGCGTCATGGAAGCATACAGGTCAAAGCTTGGCTTGTTGGGATAAGGCGGGAAAATTCTCGGGAGCTGACTGCCCTGGATCTCCTTGGCCATGGTCAGTTCAGAATTGATCCGCTCTTTCTCTGCCGTCACCCGTTTGACCTGGCCGACATATTCCACCGTCTTATGGGAAAGGGTCGCAAAGGATTGGGCAAGGACCTCGATTTCATCGCCGGTCCTGAAGGCATCTTCCATCCGGAACTCAAGATTCTCCTCGTTAAGCTCCGCAATGCGTTTGGTAATGGTATTGATCGGCTTGACAATCCTCTTTCCGAGGATCAGCGTGGCAGCCAAAATCAGCACGGATATGCCGCCAAGGAGGATCATGATATTGGTGCGTGCAGCGTTAATATTCTTATTGTAAGTTTCCGCGGCTTTTTCCTGGATCTGGTCATAGCTCTCTTTCAGCATCTGTGCCGGCATGCTCGTCATCTCATGACTGAAAACGCCAAACAGGGCCCATCCGACGGTCTGCATGGGTGCGCCAATCATATAGCTGGCCCCTTCCTTGAGCTGAACCAGGCGGACCTCTGTCTTCCGGAGCATAGCCTCCCTCACAAGGTCGGCAAGCTCTTTATTGTCTGAAAGCCGCAGGTCCGAAGCTTCTGTCCCCCAGACCACACGGAACACACCTTCTGTTTTCGGTGAAAAAACCACATGCCCGTACTGGTTGACAACAAAGACATAGAAACCATTCTCATCGGAGGCCTGTACTGCCTCCTGCATGGAGGTAAGAAAAAGGTCGGACCCTACAACAGCCTCAAGCCTGCCGTTCACATAGACCGGCATGGCACACACAATACCGATATCTCCGGTGAAGGCATCGATCTCCACGTCTGTGAAAATCAGTTTCCCGCTCTGTACCGCCTGCTGATACCAGGGCCTGGTGCGTGGATCGTAGCTCACCGGCTTCCCGTCTTCTGAAAATTTCGAGCCTGAGCGGTCGTCCACCACCAGGAACGCTCCTTCAGGCAGGGCGATAAAGCACGAATTCGTTTCCGTGGATGCCCCAAAAAGCGAAATCATCATCTCAGACATATTCGCTGCTGTGGCAATGCGGGAGGCCAGCTCAGGATTTTCACCATCAACCCCGTCGGCCAGAATAAGCTGGGCCGTGATTTCCCCGTTCCTGGCCGGGTCCGGGCCAGCATAGCTGAAGCTCCCGAATTCAGAAGGGTTCGTGTACAGTTCGTGAGCGTACTCGGCCATGATCTGTACACGCACGGCAAGATTGTTAAAAACCTCATCGACAATAAGTGCTTCCAGTTCAGTCGAACGGCTCATGGACTGCTCCACAGCATCCTCCATGACACCCGAAGTAATCTCCGTCATGGACTCCAGCTGACGCTCATTCGTCTCAGCTGAGAGTCCGGAAAGCATATTGGTCTGATAGTTTGCGGCAGTCAGAAATGTCGCTGTGATGAGAAGACCTGCAATCAGGATCAGATTGAAAATCTTATTTTCAATGCCGCCGATGACCAAATTTTTGAACTTCTTCAATGCCGTTTACTCTCTTTCTATGCAATAGCATCCGTTTATTCCGTACCGCCGGCCGCATGACAGTCATGGGCACCGCAGTCTTCCCCCGCCGGGGCAGGTCTTCAGCTTCCCTTTCCCTTGCCTTGCTGATCAGGCAGCCGGAGCTGCCGTCTCCTCATCCTCATGCGTGCATACAACATTTTCCCCGTAGATTGTCGCAAAGTCATCTCTCATGGAAACTGTCTCAAAGCCAAGATCCGCACATTTTCCGGCGAAATCTGCAGCCGTCTTCAGGTTCCCGTAGTCGCGCTGGACATCGTCGCACAAAAGCATGTAAGCCCTTCCGCCGTGCTGGACAGCATACTGGCCCATCGCAAGGTCCCCCGAGCTGTTCCCGAATACGAGCACAGGCGCTTTTCCGATTTCATCTATGATGGAATATACCTTGTTGGCCTTCTGGTTCTTGGTGACGAGACTGCCCGTGTACAGCACCTGATCGTCGGCTTTGTAGGTATAGCTGCGCCCGGCTGTCTCCCCCTGTCCGCTTGCCGCAATAGAAAACACGCTTCCGATCACCCGTTCAGATGGGACCCATCTGTCAAGGACACCCTTTGTCAGTTCCCTGACAAGGGTGCGCTCTGACCCGCTGCTGATGAATACCCGGAACCCCTGCCCGCTTAAATACTCCACAAGGGACACCATGGGTCTGTAAAAGCCTTCCGCATAGGTCATACCTTCAAAACCCGGAACCGGCGTTTGCATAAAATCGCGGATATACGCCCTGTACTGTTCAATGGTAAAGCCCACAAAGGATTCAGCCGCCATCTGGGCACCAGAGCGCGGGCTTTCCGGAAGCGGCTCATGGCTGAGGAGTGCCTGCTCATAGGCCTGCGCATACGTCTTCACATCCTCAGCCGCCTCATAGTCGGGGTCATGCAGCACGCGGTGCAGAAAGAGGCACTCGTCAAAATAGGTCGGGAACAGTTCCCCGAAAAGTGTGCCGTCAAAATCGAAGACGGCAATCCTGTCCTCCTCCGGAACATAGTCCGCAGAGCCCGTATCCGTGACTCCGCTGACAAAATCCGTAATGGACTTGAGCACAGCTGAACCCTGCGTCCAGTACGGGACCTGCACTTCCTCAGCCACAGCAGAATGGGCCAGCATGAGCCCAAGAACAGCTATCACCAGGACAAACCGCATTTTTCTCATAATGGATCCTCTTTTCCGCATCTGTTGTCTTTTTTTCAGCCAGACGGCTCCTGTATGCTTCTGTACTCCATTTTGCCTGCTTGATGAGCCCTTTCACAACCAGCTATCCGCAAACGCCTGTAAACAAGGCCGGGAGCCGGCATTCCGGCCGGGTCTCAAAAAAAGCAGCAAACAAAAACATATTCGGCAGTCAATGAAACACGAACATTGACCGTGGTCCTGTCCCTTTCCGGATTGTACATGTACTGTCTCAAAAAAGCAATTGTTTCATGCATGATTTGCCCGGTGCAATCCTCTGCCTCTTCCGTCATCATTTCTTCTCAGCACGCAGTGGTCTGTCAGAAGATTTTTTTCCGGTTCTTTGCTGAATATTGCTTGGTTCTCAATGGATGCAGGCTGACCATATCTGCATTTGCCGTCATTGTGTGTTATATTAACAATGCACATAAGACGCGATATATTCTATTAATATGGAAACCTGGCAGGTCCGGAAAACGCGCGCCAGCGTCCTGCCCATTTGCAAAGCGTCCGGTTTCATCTGAGCCATTACGTACCCTGTATGATGAAGATCTGCCTGACAGATCCGGGAGGAAAGTATGAACAGATTTCAAACATTATTCTGCCTGTTTCTTCTGTCACTGCTGACAGCCTCTGGGCTGCTTTTTACAGCCTGTGCGGACCAGGAATTCAGCATAAAGGTGCTTGACGACACTGCAGTTGCCGTCACAAAGTACCTTGGCAGCAGTACAGATGTGGTCATCCCTGAACAGATCGATGGAAAGGCTGTTCAGATCATCGATGCGAAAGCATTTGAAAACAAGAATACGGTCCTCACAGTTGTGATCCCTGACAGCGTGACAGGGATCGGGAGCTACGCCTTCAGCGGATGCAGCGCACTGACAT
>CAMNGW010000112.1 GCA_946538615.1 uncultured Clostridia bacterium | reverse complement strand
GCGGGGTTAGCTTGTGAATGCTCAGTCCGAAAGGGCTGTCGAGCAAGAAGCCCCCGCTTCTGAGCGAAGCGGAAAGTGGTGGGAGCATGTCACGTAAAACATTTTCTGCCTGCCGTACATTTTTTCCCGTAATATTTCTTCAGTTCTACTCCATGCGGATGAATATCCGTATGCTCCATGGTATAATTGCAGACAAACGACAGGTACCATAATCGTCATTTCCTTTTTTCCCAAATGGTTGCACACCCTCTCTAAATCATACAAAGCACATCTTCCCGGGCATTTTCCCAGACTCAAGTATATAGCGCAGCTTTTGGCATGATATCCCCACCTGCTGGAAGCCTAAGGCAAATCCTTTTATTTTTGAAAGAAAGCTTCAACGCAGCCCTCCGTCTCCCACCTGATCATGACAGGCACACAGCATATCACGAGGTGATCCGATGATTCCCGGAATCCAGCTGTCCAGTTTTTCGCCCTTCCTGACCACACAGGATTCTCTTGAAATGACATTTGAAAAGATCTGCAGCATAGGCTGCCATACACTCCAGCTGCAAGGAATTTCTTGCACCATTCCACCAAGGAAAATTGCAGCCGCCCTGGCCTCCCACCATCTTAACAGTGTATCCGTTCAGGATTTTTCATCCACGGTTCTTTCTGATCCTGACAGTTGGATATCCATGTGTCTCGAGACCCAGAGCCCATGGCTCTGTCTTTCAAGGATTCCGGGAGAAAAAACGGAAAAGAGCATGGAAGACTTTGCCCACAATCTCGAAGCACTGCAAAAGCGCCTCCCTGAAGGGCTGAACCTCTGTTTTCATCCAGTCAGGGATGATTATGCAGCCGTTCGCCGCACAGACCTTGTTACGCTTCTTATGCAGCGCCTTCCCTGGCTTTCTCTGTGCCTGGACCTGTACCATGCTTCAGTGCGTGGCATGCCGATTCCGATTTTTCTTTCCGCTTTTTCCGGGCGCATCTGTATGGTCCATTTCAAAGACTACGTGACACGCAGCGACGGGAGCCGGATTCTTGTCCCGGCGGGCAGCGGTGAGATTGGCTATGCATCACTTGTCAGGCTTTGTAAGGATATACCTTACGGATTTGTCGAACAGGAAACCTGGATCAATGATCCTTTTGCCGATCTTGCTGAAGCATACCATTGGCTGTGCTGTGAAACGTCGCCGTCCGGTTCTTCTGCATGATATCCTTTACCTGGAACATTTTATCTTTTCCTTTTGACCTCCGGAACAGAACATAAAAGGCACTGTCTGTCCTGTATTCTTTTCTGTCATGCAAAATGACAGATATCTTCCTCTCAACATTGGTTCCAAAATGTGTTAGAATGCTCTCAGTGATCTATCAAAGTGTGCTGCAAGGAGGCATATATGCAATACGGTTATTTTGACAATGAACGCAGAGAATATGTAATCACTGACCCCCGTACGCCTATGCCATGGGCCAACTACCTTGGTTCCCCGGCCTACGGTGCCATCGTCACCCAGAACGCGGGCGGGTACAGCTTCGTTAAATCAGGTGCCGCAGGAAGAATCCTCCGCTATACCTTCAACCAGTTTGATGAACCCGGAAGATACGTGTATCTGCGGGACCAGGACAGCGGTGACTTCTGGTCCGCTTCCTGGCGTCCGGTGGAAAAGCCGCTTGATTCCTTCAGAACATGTACGCGGCATGGCACTTCTTACACGGAAATCGAATCTGTTTATGCAGGCATCGCCTCAAAGGTGCTTTACTATGTACCGTTGGACGCCACACACGAAGTATGGCGTGTCGCTGTGACCAATACCGGAGAAAAGCCGCGGCAAATCGGTGTTTTTGGGTATGCCGAATTTACCACTGAGAGCTTTTATACCCAGGACCTGGTCAACATGCAGTATACCCAGTTCATTACTCTCACTGAGTTCCACGGCAATCACCTGCTGCAGCGCATCAACCAGTTCTGCGGACTCAATGAGGAGGGTGAAAATGGGAAAGAGCGCTTCTTTGGCATGTCCGGTGCGGATGTGAAGAGTTATACCGGTCGCCGCGAACGCTTCCTGGGTGGCCACCACTTCCATGCACCTCAGGCTGTAATAGATGGTCAGCTTGATAATTCTCTGAATTTTAATGGCAATCCCTGCGGCGCGCTGCACACGGTGCTGTGCCTCGCACCCGGAGAAACCAGAGAGCTTGTTTTCCTGCTCGGTCAGAAAGGGGAAAAGGAAGCTCAGGCGCTTCTTGAGCGGTATGCTGATCCTGCGAAAACCGTACCGGAAGAGCTCGAAAAGCTGATCTGTTACTGGCACGGCAAACTGAACGCCCTGCAGATTCACACCCCGGATGAAGACCTCAACACCATGGTCAATACATGGAACGCCTTCCAGTGCTTCACCACTTTTGTGTGGAGCCGCGCAGCCTCTCTGATTTATGCAGGCGAACGCAACGGATACGGCTACCGCGATACTGTTCAGGATATTCAGGGCATCATCCACCTCGACCCGGCTATGGCCAAAGAGAGGATCCGCTTTATGCTCTCTGCACAGGTCCATCACGGTGCAGGTCTTCCCCTGGTTAAATTCGACCACAATCCCGGCCATGAGGATACGCCTGAACAGGACAGCTATGTCCGTTCCACGGGACATCCGCACTACCGTGCAGACGATGCTATGTGGCTGTTCCCCACCGTATACAAATACATCGCCGAGACCGGTGACAAGGCCTTCCTGGATGAAGTCATCCCGTTTGCAGATTATGATGAAGGCACTGTCATCGAGCATCTCAAGCGGGCCATAGATTTCACCATGCACCATCTCGGTGCCCACGGCATGCCGGCCGGCCTGCACGCAGACTGGAACGACTGCCTGCAGCTCGGTGCGCAGGGTGAGAGCAGCTTTGTTGCTTTCCAGTTCTACTGGGCCATGAACCTGCTCGGAGAACTTCTTGAGGGAAGGCCCGAATTCGATGACTACCGCAAATGGCTCGAGGAAACTGAAAAAGATCAGCTGGAAAAAATCAATGCCCATTTCTGGGAAGATGACCGGTTCCGTCGCGGCTACACACAAGACGGTGCGATCATTGGCTCCAAGCATGATCCCGAAGCTGCCATGTGGCTCAATCCCCAGTCCTGGTGCGTGATTTCCCGTGCCGCAACGCCTCAGCAGGCAGAGAAAAGCATGGAGACTGTCCATGAACTGCTCAATACGCCCAACGGTCTTGAGCTCATGACGCCCTGTTATAAAAAGCATGCCTTCCAGGGTGCCGCCATGCTTTTGTTCAACCCCACCACCAAGGAAAATGGCGGCATCTTCTGCCAGACCCAGGGCTGGGCGATCCTCGCGGAGGCCCTGCTCGGCCACGGCGACCGTGCCTTCACTTACTTCAAGGAGTCCTGCCCGGCGGCTTACAATGACCATGCTGAGGTCCGTGAGGTCGAACCCTATGTCCATTCCCAGTTTATCGAAGGCCATGAGACCCCGCAGCCCGGCCGGGCCCATGTCCACTGGCTCACAGGAACCGCCTCCACTGTCATGGTGGGCATGGTGGAGGGCATTCTGGGTCTCCGCCCGACCCCTGAGGGCCTGCGCATCAGCCCTTCTGTTCCCCATACCTGGGACGGTTTTACCATGGAAAAAACTTTCCGCGGAAAACGGCTGCACATCACGGTGGACAACAAAGCCCATCATGAAAGCGGCGTACAGCAGGTCCTTGTCAACGGTAAGGCAATCTCCGGTGACCTCCTCACTGACAGCCTGATTCACGATGGCGACAACATCACTGTGATTATGTAATTCATATCGAGAAAACCCAGGAGACAAACCGTCCCCTGGGTTTTCTCATATTCACAGCTTTATGGTGGCCTCAAGACCGCTCCTTGTCCATGCATAAACCGTTACCGGTCCATTTACCCGGATATAGCCTATGAGTTTCCCATCCAGCGTTTCCCTGTGGTTCTCGCAGTAAGCCGTGAGATCATCCGGCTTTCCGTTCTCAAGACCAAGAAGTTCTCCATCGCCCACGAGCTGGACCGTAATATCTTCTTCACGCCCTGCACACAGCACGTTCTGTGCATCCAGAAGTTCGAAATCCAGTATGGCCGTATCTCCTTGCACATAGCTTTCAGCGTCTTTGCGGACTTTCAGCAATGCCGCTTTCCCGGCTGTCTTGAGCGAAGCTTCTGCCCCTCCGGCTTTTACATACAGTTCCCCGGGCTCATACTTTACCTTCCATACGGCACGGCAGCCATCCTCACGGGTCAGCGTTTTCTTTCCCAGGCTCACGCCATTGAGGAAAAGCTCTGCCTCACGCTGGTTCGTAAGACAGCTGACGAGTTTCTCCTCGCCTTCTTTACCCTGCCACGCAAAATGGTCGTTCCACACCCCATGCCTCTCAGCGTCGCCATTTCCGGCCGCAAGGCAGGCAAAGGGTTCTTTGGTCCACAGCGCCTTGCGCTGCGCGTACAGCGGCTTAGGATATCCCGCCAGGTTCAGAAGACCGGCCTGGGAAATGCGTACCGGCCAGCCCTTGCACTCGCCAAGAAAATCAACACCGGTCCAAAGGAACTGTCCTGAGATATAGTCATGGTCGGCGACTGCATACCAGGCTGCCGGGTCATGGCTGTTCTCTGAACCCAGAAGCACACGCCCCGGGTATTTCTCATGGTCCTCCTCATAGAACTTCTCACGGTAATTGTAGCCGGAAAGGTCAAGCTCATCGGCCAGTCCTGTACGGTTGGACAGTTCCGGGAAGGACAGCGCGGAAGTCACAGGTCTTGTAGTGTCAAGGCTGTGAACAATTCCGACAAGCTCCCGGGCAATGACCGGGAGGCGCGAAGCATCCGGCTTGCGGCTGTCGTAGCGCCGCTCAGCTGCAGGCTTGCCCGCGTCATTGTTGCCAAGGACTTCTTCGAACAGGGGCGTCACATACGGATCGTTGGGATAATCAATCTCGTTGCCTATGGACCAGAGCACAATACAGCAGTGGTTCCTGTCGCGGCGGACCATGCTCTCAAGGTCCTCCCTGTGCCATCGGGGAAAATCTTCAGCATAGCCATAATGTTTAGGCGGGTATACATTATGTCCCTGCCACCACTTGTTCTTGGTGCCCTCCCATTCGTCAAAGGCTTCATCCATCACCAGGAATCCCATCTCATCACACAGGTCCAGAAGGTCCGGGTCCGGCGGATTGTGGGCGGTGCGGATCGCATCGCAGCCGCATGATTTGAGCGTGGACAGCCTTTTCGCCCAGACTTTCTTCGGTACGGCCGCGCCCAGACAGCCCGCATCATGGTGCACGCACACCCCATGGATCTTCCGGTTCACACCATTGAGGAAGAAACCCTTGTCGGCATCAAAGCAGAAGGTCCGGATTCCGAACCGGAACGTTTCTGTTCCCAGCACATTGCCCCTGTCATCCATGCAGATGGCCTCAAGGGAATAAAGGAACGGGTCTTCAGGGGACCACAGATGAGCCGCCGGAATATCCAGTCGTATCGTGCCCCGGGCCCCGGACTGCCGGGCACATGCACCGCCGCATGTCACCTGCACATGCTCCGCACAGACTGTTTCATAGTCGATGGCAATCCGGGCAATGCCGTCTTTAACGGCCTCCGTTCTTGCAAATACGCTGCCCGGAACAAAACCTTTCTGGTTCTCCTGCACAAGAAAGACATTCCTGTCAATGCCACTGCCCGTGTACCATCTTGAATCTGCGACGTCCTCATGTTCCACGCGCACAGCAATCACATTCTCCCCTTCGCGGATAAAAGGGGTGATGTCCACAGAGAAGCTGGTGTAGCCATAAGCATGTTCACTGGCAATATAGCTGTTGACCCAGACTCTGGCATGCTTGTAAACACCTTCAAAATCAAGTCGCGTGAACATCCCGGCTTCCTCGGCCGTCAGGGTAAAATGTTTTCTGTACCAGCCGGTCCCTCCCGGAAGATACCCTGTCCCGCTGGAATGTTTCCGGTCAAAAGGAAAGGACGGCGCCCAGTCATGAGGCAGTGTGACACACTGCCAGGCGTTGTCGTCCCAGCCCATGAAATCGGCATCCTTCTCCTCTCCGTAATGAAATCGCCATCCCTGGTTAAAAAGAGTTTTCATCCATTCTTCCTCCTTGTTTCATTGGCTGTTTCTGATATGATATAAGTATGACGTATTCACGAAATGAGGGATGTCTGTGAATCTTTCCATGTCAGACCGCCGTCTTACCGAAGGTGCCCGCTATGAGAAAGATACTCTGATTCTTCCCGCCTCAGGCGGCGGCATGTACCTTCCCGAAGTGCACAGCGAAGAACTCCGCTATCTGAACCTTCATATGCAGCTCCTCTCAGACCATGCCCAGGCTTTCGAGCTTCGCGTCTATGGCGATGAAGAGCAGCCCCGGGTTACCATCCGTTTTGGACTCAATCCACATTATGATGCGGCCTTTTCCCTTGATCTCAACTGGCTTGACGGTCATTCGCTTTTTCCCGGGCACAGTGCAGGCATGCAGAAAATTGTATGTCATGGTTCAAGGATCACGCGGCAGGAAATCCGCTGTACCACACTTGTCACAATGCCCGGAACAGAACCTGTGCATGTCCGCATCCTCGGCCTTTCCCTGGATGCCTCGCAGGCGGCCCCTTCCCTGTCCTGTCCCAGCAAGCAAATCGACCGCTTTGGACAGTATATACCAAAGAATTGGCCGGGAAAAGTCACAGACGGGGAAATTCTGAAAAAAACGCTCTTCAGCGAATATGAATCCTCAGCCGTCTATCCCTTCACCGGATGGTCCGTGTACGGCGGCGATACCTCAATGCCCCTTGAGGCACCAACAGGCTTTTTCCACAGAATCAAAAAGGATGGGCGCTGGTTCCTTACTGATCCCCTCGGTTACGCTTTCTTTTCACTGGGTGCCGACTGTGTGGCTGCCCGGTGCGATGCCCGCATAGACGGACTGGAGGACCTTCTGGAAGCCCTTCCGTCAAGGGACCATGACACAGCCTGCCTGTATGAACCCATGCGGGATTTCGGGGAGCGCAGGGACCGTCCAGGTCTTATGTTTTCCTATGAAAGATGGAACCTGATGCGCACCTTTGGCAGGAACTGGAAACCCGCCTGGGAAAAGATGATCATCGGACAGCTTATGCGCATGGGCATCAATACACTGGGCAACTGGAGCGACCCGGATCTGTTTGGCCGTATGCCCTATGTGACATCCCTCCCTTCCTTCCCCGGCACATCGCACTTTATCTTCCGGGATTTCCCGGACGTCATGTCCCCGGAGTACGAAGAAAACGCCAGGCAGTGTGCCAAAGCCCTTGAACAGAGGCGTGACGATCCATGGATGATCGGCTATTTCCTGCGCAACGAACCCGCCTGGGCCTTTGTGGACCATCTGATCATTGCGGACGAAGTCCTCCGCGATCCCCGGAACACTTACAGTAAAGACGCCCTTGTCCGTTTCCTCCGTGACAGATACAGGAACGCGGAAAGTTTATCTGCCGCCTGGCAAATGTCCTTTTCTTCTTTTGAAGATCTTCTTGTTCCCATAGAGAAAGCCTCGGAAAAGAGCCCTCAGGCCAAGGAAGACCTCCGTGCCTTCTCCGCCCTTCTCATCGACCGCTACATGCGTGTCCCCGCACTGGCCTGCCGCGAAGTTGACCCCAATCACATGATCCTTGGTATGAGGTGGGCATGGATCTCAGATCCTCTCCTGGTCACCGGATGGGATACTTTTGACGTTTTTTCGATCAACTGCTACGCCGTGGACCCCACCCCTGCCCTTGACCGTGTAAGGGAGCTGAAGGTTGATCTGCCCATTATGATTGGGGAGTTCCATTTCGGTGCCCTTGACGCAGGCCTCCCTGCCACAGGCCTCGAGGCTGTGAAAGATCAGGAAAACCGGGCCATTGCCTATCGCTATTACACGCAGCGCACCGCCGCCCATCCTCAGGGCGTAGGGTGCCACTGGTTCCAGTGTTATGATCAGTTTGCCCTTGGACGTTTTGACGGCGAGAACTATAACATCGGCCTTTTTGATATCACCCTGCGTCCCTACCCCGCCCTCGCCAGAGCGGTCCAGAAAACAGCCTCTGAAATCTATTCTGTCCACGCCGGTCTTCTTCCCCCTGTCCAGGACAGACCTGTGTCCCTTCCCATGATAGCCTACTGATACATCAAAGGAGTCCTGATATGTCATTGACAGCCCAGCAGCTCATCCGCCTCGAACAGAATGGCGAGCCTCTGCTTTACAATTACATCCCTGATCTTCGTGACAACGCAGCTGAACTGATTCCCTATTACACACAGTATCTGCATGATACTGCCCTGGAGACCCGGGAAGAACGCATGCAGACAGGTTTTCTCACATCTGTATTTTTTCTTGCCGAAAATCACGTGACAGCCGCATTTCCCGATCTGGTCCACCTGCTGTGCACGGGCAGCATTGATTTTATGGGGGACTTTGTAACCTCCTGTCTGCATGAAGTCCTCTACCATACCTTCAACGGGGATTGTGCCTTGCTTGAAGACAGCATCCACCTTTCGGCCGATATCTTTGTCCACAGCAGTGTGTTCCATGTTCTCATGCAGCTTTTTCTGGATGGAATCATCTCCAAATCCCACCTGAAGTCCTTTTTCCAGTCCCTGGTCAATCAGGGCGTCGCACATAAACAGGACCTGACGATGGTTTGCTATTCCCTGAGTGAACTTCACTGGAAGGAAGCAGAAAAAATGATCCGCTTTGCCGCCAATTCCGGCTGCGTGGACCCCTATGTGTTTTCTGACAAACAGCTCAGGGAAATCATGGACAAATGCCGTGTCCCATTCCCTGAAGGCAAAACCTTCTGTCAGGACTATTTTGTCATGGAGCAGTGCTCACATCTTGGCATTGGCGTCTCAGAAACGCCAGAAAAAGCCATAGTGCAAAGCCGCAATGGCCATGAAAAGCAGTTTGCCGCCCTCATGCAGCCGGAAGGATGAGCCATAATCAGGACAGACACTGCGGTGGCCATGACAGCAACATGGCGGATCAGCCGCGCCGGATAAACAGGCCGGAATTTCTGGCATGATGAGTGCACAGGCGCCATTGCCCGTGCTGAAACGGAGGCCTCCCCGGACCAAACAAAGAGAGACTGCCTGCGCAGTCTCTCTTTGTTTCAGTCTTCAGCTGATTCTGATCCCGCCTTACTTCTTGTAAGTGGCATCAATCTGTCTCTGAAGTTCTGCCGTGACTTCATCCGCACCGGAAGCACGAAGCGCATTCTGGAATTCTTCCACAATCTCTTCGGCTGTTCCCGAGTACTGGCCAAAGCAGATGTACTTCATGTAGGTCGTGTAAGTCTCATTGCACTGGTTGATGTAGGACTGGACATTGCTGTTGTCGAACACGAAAGCTTCATAAGGATACATGACGGCGATCTTGTCATATTCATCATAGAGGGCATTGATCGCGTCCCAGTTCATCTGGGCACTGGGGATTTCCAGATCGTCATTGCGTCCCCACCACCAGTTGGTGGAAATGCTGTCGTTCTCAGCAACATAGGTGGCAGGCGTAAAGCGGTAGCCATTCTCATCCACATCATAGGTGCGGCCCTTGAGACCATAGTTGAACAGATCATAGCATTCGCGGTCATTTCTGAGCAGGTCATAAACCATGAGCGTGCGCTCAGGGTTCTTGGATGCTGCAGAAACAGCGGCGACACCGTGGGTAACCAGGTCGCGGGTCACATAGCCTGCTTCTTTGCCCCAGTAGAAGAAACCGACATCAGCATCTTCGTCTTCGAGATACATGGTGTTGTCTGTGCTGGAGTTCGGGGAGACAAGACCGGTCCAGGTCTGGGTGTGATGCTGTTCAAGAGCTGTCTTGCCCTGACGGAATTCAAGACGGTTATCAGCGCCTGTGTTGGAAAGAACATCGGTAGGCCATACGCCAATCTCGTCCCATTCCTTAGCGAGCTTTGCATATTCAACCAGCTTCTCGGTCTCGGTCAGATACAGGCAGTTGATGGTATACGGATCATCCAGATAGCCGCCCCACAGAGCGCCGCTGGCCAGACCATCGATTGCGCGCCATTTGACATAGGAAGTGATATAGCCGCTGGCCGGATAAGCCGTGCCATCAGCGTCCCACAGAGCGATGAGCTTGTCGCCATAGGTGGCCTTGACATACTTGCAGTATGCAGTCAGGTCTGCCCAGGTCTGCACGCCGTCAGCCAGACCGGCTTCATGGGCCCAGTCCAGACGATAGGCGAAACCATGGTTGGTCCACTGAGAGTAGTTGTCCTCAGGGATGAAGTAGATATCGCCATTGTAGGTGCAGACTTCCCAGTGCTCCTTGGGAACCGTTGCATAGGTGACAGGAGCATACTTCTCAAGCATCTCAGGGCTCAGCTCCAGGAAGCCGCCGCGCTTGGCGTTCGGCCATGCATCCAGCCAGTCGGTGGAAGAACCGATCAGGTCGATGGAGCCGTCCA
>CAMNGW010000111.1 GCA_946538615.1 uncultured Clostridia bacterium | reverse complement strand
CTTCACTTTCTTTAACTATAACGCTCACGATATGCTGTATGTGATCGGCGCTGCCACGGAGTATTACCATAATCATAAGGATGTCTGGGAAAAACTGCAGAAACGTGGCATGGCCGCAGACTTCAGCTGGACAAGGTCAGCCAACCGCTATGTGGAACTTTACCGCGGCATGATCGGCGAGACAGAGCTGCGCGATCCTTATGAACCGGATGAGACCGGAGTTTCTCAGGTGGAAGAGAAAAAAGAGCCCAAAACAGCAAAAGCCAAAAAAGAACCAAAAGCAGCCGAAAGCAAGGCAACAAAAGCCAGGGCGAAGAAAACAGAAGACGCGGTCAAAACAGAGCGTGAAGAGAAGCCTAAAAAGACCCGTGCGAAGAAGCCGGCAGCTGAAGAGGGCACTGCTGAGGACAAGCCCAAGAAGACAAGAACCAAGAAAGCAGCTACTGCGGAATAATCCCACTGAAAAAGAATCTCCATGCTTGACGTGGAGGTTCTTTTTTATGCTTCTGAAACGGGGCAGTAAGGTGAAAAAATCAAGAGAATGTCTGTATTTGCTTTCAGCAAAGTGTCGACAAAAGCTTGAGAAAGTGGTATAGTTCATATGTATTTTGCTAAATTGGGGGAGCTTTCCCCTTGGCCCGGTACTGTGAGAAGGAGGCTGTTTTTCGTGCTTGAAACTGACGAGGTTATGGAAGATCTTCAGCTTGCCGGTTTCAGTATCATACAGAAGAAAAACGGCTTCCGTTTTGGTATGGATGCCGTTCTGCTGGCAGATTTTGCCCATGTTCATTCTGGGGACCGGGTTGCGGACTTTGGCACAGGCACAGGCATTCTTCCTCTGCTGCTTGCAGGGAGAGGAAAGGGTAGCACTTATCATGCTTTTGAAATCCAATCCGATATGGCCGACCTGGCCAGACGTAACGCTGAGCTGAACGGATTGGGCCACAGAATGACAGTCCATGCATCCGATGTTGTGAATGCACCTGCCATGATTGGCTATGGACAGATAGACCATGTGATTTGCAACCCGCCTTATGGGACACCAGGTTCTTCACTGAAAAATCCGGCGGAGAACAAAGCGATGGCACGGCACCAGGATGAGGATGGCCTTCTGCCGTGGCTGCAGGCAGCTTTCCGGGTCCTGAGGGTGCGGGGACGCATGTCCGTCATATATCCGGCCCAGCGCCTGCTGGAGATCATGGAACAGATGGACCAGGTGAGGCTCACGCCGAAAAGGCTGCGCATGATCTATCCCACAGTGAAAAAACCTGCCAATCTTGTTCTGATCGAAGCACAAAGAGAAGCAAAACCGCTTTTACATATGGAACCCCCTCTGATTGTTCATCAGATTGACGGAACAGAAACAGAAGAAATCCGTGAGATTTATCACTATGCTGAAGAATCGTTAGAATGAGCAAAGAGGAGATCACAATGACTGACTGGTTGATTATTGGTGCCGGGGCTGCCGGTTTGGCCTGCGCCGTGACTGCGTCTTCACTGGGTGATACAGTCTGTCTCCTTGAACGGATGGACCGTCCCGGGAAAAAGCTGCTGGCCACAGGCAACGGGCGGTGCAACCTGATGAACAGCCAAGGGCTCCGTTATCCGCAAGGAAGGGCCTTTGCTGCGGATGTACTCCGGCATATGCCTTATCAGAAGCAAATGGCTTTCTGGCGCTACCTCGGTGTTTTTCTCAGAGAGGAAGAAGATGGCAGGGTGTACCCTGTCACCGGACAGGCCTCTACCGTCCTGGATGCACTGCGGCTGCCTGTGCAGGAATGGATCGTGCCGTCCCATCAGGTCAGAACCATCTCAAAGCGGGCGGAAGGGTGGCACGCAGCATGTGATGAAGGGTCCTTTGCGGCAAAACATATCCTTATCGCAACAGGCGGGTGTTCCCAGTCAAAGCTGGGGAGCGATGGGAGCGGCATCCGTCTGCTTGAACAGCTGGGGTATCCGTCAGCCCCGTGCCGTCCGGCACTGACGCAGCTTGAAACGGAAAAAGAACCTGTACGCGGGCTCGAGGGCATCCGTGTCCGGGCACAGGTCCACGTTCTTGCAGATGGCCGCAGGGTACACAGTGAAAATGGGGAGGTCCTTTTCACAGCGTATGGTCTGAGCGGCATCTCCATTATGCAGTGCGCTTCTTATGCCTACGGGCCCAGGAGCGTGATCTCACTGGATTTTTCGGCACCCCTTGGACTGGAAAGGACAGAACTTTTGCAAGAACTGGAGCAGCGAAAGGACCTGATCCATGACGCCCCGCCTTTCAGGCTGCTCACAGGTTTTCTCGTTCCGCGCCTGGCGCAGGCAGTATGCCGTCAGGCAAAAATCTCTGACCGCGGCCCCCTGCGGAAGACAGATTTGAACAGATTGATGGATACGCTCTGTGATTACAGAGTCCCTGTGACGAAGTTGCGCGGCTTTGATGCATCTCAGGTCACGCGCGGCGGCATTGCCACGGATGATTTCAGGAGCGATACGCTTGAATCAAGACGGCACCCCGGCCTTTTTGCCGCGGGGGAAGTCCTGGATGTGGATGGGGACTGCGGGGGCTTCAACCTGATGTTTGCCTTTGCAAGCGGTATTTTGGCTGGACTAAACGGGCGTAAAGCCCCTTGGGAGGAATGAAACATGAATATCACACAGACACTCTCCGAGGAATTCCAGGTTCAACCCTGGCAGATCGATGCAGTGATTGCCCTACTCGATGAAGGTTGTACGATCCCGTTTATTGCAAGGTACCGCAAGGAACAGCATGGCGAGCTGGATGATCAGAAGCTCCGTGACATTTCTGACAGACTCACAGCGCTGCGCAACCTCGAACAGCGCAGGATTGAGGTCGCTGAGAGTCTGAAAAAAATGGAAAAATGGACAGAGGAACTTCAGGCAGATATCGACAATGCGCCTAACCTGGCCAGACTTGAGGACATCTACCGGCCTTTCAAGCCCAAGCGGAGGACGCGTGCAAGCATCGCAAAAGAAAAGGGACTTGAACCCCTGGCAGACATGCTCCTTCTGCAGATTACCAAGGCCAGTACGCCTGAAGAGCTGACGGAAGGCTATGTCAATCCGGATATGGGTGTGAATACGGCCGAGGATGCCCTCCAGGGTGCCATGGACATTATCGCTGAAAGGATTTCTGATGACCCTGCGGTCCGTCTGAAGCTCAAGCAGCTGTATGCACGTGAAGCGATGATCAGGACAGAGAAAGCCAAGGATGAAGACAGCGTCTATAACATGTATTATGAGGATTACAAGGAAAGATGGCTCCTCATGCCGGGCCACCGTGTTCTTGCAATCAACCGCGGTGAAAAAGAAGGCTTTCTGAAGGTGAAAATGGAAGTCGATGCACAGCGGGCCGTGGGTGTGATCGGAGAAGAATATATTGCGCATACGGGGTCCGCTGCCACAGCGTATGTTCAGGAAGCCTGTGAAGATGCATATACCCGGCTGATTGCGCCTTCCCTTGAAAACGAGCTGCGCAATGATGCCACCGACCGGGCGCAGACCGCTGCGATCCAGGTTTTTGCACTGAACCTCAAGCCCCTTCTTATGGCTCCTCCGGTGCGCGGACAGGTAACCATTGGACTGGACCCCGGCTATATGCATGGTTGCAAGATTGCGGTAGTGGATGCCACGGGCAGGGTGCTGGCCACGAATGTTGTGTACCCGACACAGAAGAACCAGGTAGAGCATTCAAAGCAGATTGTAAAGAAAATGATCCTGGATTATGGAGTGACCGTCGCAGCAATAGGCAACGGCACGGCCAGCCGGGAGACTGAAAAGTTTTTTGTGGACGTCATGCATGAGCTCCCGGAGGGCGTCAAGATTTCTTATATGATTGTCTCGGAAGCCGGAGCGTCGGTTTACTCGGCCTCTCCGCTGGCTGCAGAGGAATTCCCGCAGTATGATGTCAATATCCGTTCCGCGATCTCGATCGCACGGCGCCTGGAAGATCCTCTCGCTGAGCTTGTCAAGATCGATCCGAAAGCCATCGGTGTGGGACAGTACCAGCATGACCTGAAAGAGGCCCAGCTTGATGAAGCGCTCGACCATGTCGTGGAGGATTGCGTGAATGCTGTGGGCGTGGATGTCAACACAGCATCTGCGGCACTGCTGAGCCATGTGGCGGGCGTCAACGCCTCCGTGGCAAAAAATATTGTCACGTATCGTGAAGCCAATGGTCCTTTCAGTACGCGAAGCGAATTGAAAAAAGTACCTAAGCTGGGACCGCGTGCTTTTGAGCAGTGCGCAGGCTTCCTGAGGATCCCGGGCGGCAAGGATTTGATTGAAAATACAGGCGTGCACCCTGAAAGCTATAAAGCAGCCCGTGCCCTGCTGAAGCGTTTTGACCTGGATGCGGCACAGGCTGCCAGTGGGAAACTTGCCCCTCTGGTGGAACAGACGGGTTATTCTGCTCTGGCTGAGGAGCTGGAGATCGGTGAGCCTACGCTGCGTGATATTGTAAAAGAAATGAGCAAACCGGGACGCGACCCTCGTGACGAGCTCCCTCCGCCCCTTCTGAGATCTGACGTCATGGAAATCAAAGACCTGACGCCCGGCATGGAGCTGAAGGGCACCGTAAGGAACGTGGTGGATTTCGGCGCTTTTGTTGATATCGGGGTGCACCATGACGGACTTGTTCATATTTCACAGTTCGGGCGTTACATCAAGCATCCATCTCAGGCTGTGAGCGTGGGTGACGTTGTGACGGTTTACGTGCTCAGCGTTGATGTGGCCAAGGAACGGATATCCCTGACTATGGTGAAGCCAGGGACGGCCCCGCAGACACAGCCTTCCAACCGCCGTAATGCGGCAAGGGTGTGAGGTGGTAGTCAATGGGTGATGAAAAGCTCCGGACCAAAGCAACAGACAGTCTGATGAAGGCCATTCTCTCATTGGAAAATACAGAAGAGGCTTACTGTTTTTTTGAAGATCTTTGCACCATTGCAGAGATCAGGAGCATGTCCCAACGTCTTGAAGTTGCAAAAATGCTCACAAAAGGGCGCACATATCAGGAAATCGGCAACCTGACCGGCGCATCTACAGCAACCATCAGTCGGGTGAACCGTGCGCTTGTATGGGGAGCTGACGGATATACGTCGGTCCTCGCAAAATGCGGGGACCAGGATGACGAGCAGAAGATGTGATCATCTGCCGTGAACACAGAAAATGAGGTATAACATGGATCTTAGCATGCTCAATCCCGAGCAGCGTAAGGCTGCAGAAACTCTCGATGGTCCGGTACTGATCCTGGCCGGTGCTGGCTCAGGCAAAACGCGCACACTGACGTACCGTGTTGCCAATCTGATTGATCACGGTGTGAAGCCCTGGAACATATTAGCGCTGACATTTACCAATAAAGCAGCAAAGGAAATGAAAGAGCGCATCGTCAAGCTGATTGGCGACCTTGCCGAGGAAGCATGGATCTCAACGTTCCATTCATCCTGCGCCCGGATCCTGCGCAAAGACATTGATAAGATCGGCTATGACCGTTCCTTCACCATTTTCGATGACGATGACCAGAATGCGGTCCTCAAGGAAATCTATAAGCGTCTGAATATCGATGACAAAATGATCCCGATCAAATCCATGCGGGCTGTGATTTCTGATGCCAAAAATGCCCTTATGTCCCCGGATGAATGGTTCAATAAATCAGAACAGGATATGCGCGCTGAACAGATGCGCAACATTTTTGTGGAATACGAGACAAGGCTCAAAGCACTCAACGGCCTTGATTTTGATGATCTCCTGCTGAAAACGCTTGAACTTCTTGCTGAACATCCGCCAGTTCTTGATTATTACCGTCAGCGTTTCCAGTATGTGATGGTGGACGAGTACCAGGACACCAACAAAGCACAGTATGAGCTTGTCCATCTTCTGACCAGCGTCAATAAAAACATCTGCGTCGTCGGCGACGATGACCAGTCGATCTATGGATGGCGCGGGGCGGATATCCGCAATATTCTTGATTTTGAAAAAGACTATCCGGGAACGACTGTCATCAAGCTTGAACAGAACTACCGCTCGACTTCAAATATCATTGACGCGGCCAACCAGGTGCTTGCCCATAACGAAGGACGCAAAGAAAAGCTGCTGTGGACGGACGCCGGAGCCGGGGAGAAGATCCACGTTTACTGTGCCTATGATGAGAAAGAGGAAGCGGCATGGATCGCAGACCAGATCAGGCAGTACCATAAAGAAGGGGAGCCATACGGCTCGTTTGCCATTCTGTACCGCACCAATTCCCAGTCCCGTATTCTGGAAGAAATGCTTATGCGCGCTTCCATTCCTTACGCAGTTTTTGGTGGGCAGAAGTTCTATGAACGCAAGGAAATCCGGGATATTATTGCGTACCTGAGGGTCCTGGACAATCCGTCAGATGATCTGTCGCTGAGGCGCATTATCAATGTGCCACGCCGTTCCATCGGTGACAGTACGGTCCAGATGCTGGATGACCATGCACGTGCCCAGAATATGCCTTTGTATTCTGCTCTCGTTGATATGCCCGAAGCCCTGGCATCCAGACCGAGAAAGTGCGTGGCAGAGTTTGCGGCCCTGATGAATGAGCTCCTTGTCCTCAAGGAAACCCTGCCGCTGGATGAATTCATCGTTGAAATGATTGACAAAGTCGGACTGAAGGAACCCTATGAAAAGGACAAATCGGACGATGGGCTCATGCGCCTTGACAACATCAATGAAATGATCTCAGCTGTCAAGCAGTATGCCCATGAGACAGAAGGCGCGACGCTCCAGAACTATCTGGAAAATATTGCGCTGGTCACCGACATTGACCGCATGGAAGAAAAGCCTGACTATGTCATGCTGATGACCCTGCATTCGTCAAAAGGCCTTGAGTTCCCCAATGTCTTTATCGCTGGCATGGAGGAATCTGTCTTCCCGAGTTTCCGGAGCCTGGATGATGACGAAAAAATCGAGGAAGAGCGCCGGCTGTGCTACGTGGGGATCACGCGTGCGATGAAACGCCTGTTCTTATGCAGAGCGGAGAGCCGCCAGACCTATGCACAGGCGAATTACAACGCACCGTCACGCTTCCTGGAAGAGATTCCCAAGCGCCTCATTGAAGACGGGCTGGCAGAACAGCGTGCCAGGAACTTCGGAAAAGCCGTACCCACACAGTCACGCAGCCCCATGAAACCACAGCCGCGGATGATCAAGAAACCGGGAGATCCTCTCGGTGTCAATGGCACAACAAATCCGCTGGATATTCCGGGGGTGACAAAAGGTTTTGTTGCCAGTGCTGCCCGTCAGGTCATCCCTGTTGACGCATGTGGTTACAAGCCCGGGGACCACGTTCAGCACAGGAAGTTCGGTGTCGGAGAAGTGAAAGAGGTCATAGGCACGGGCGCAGATGCAAGAATCCGGATCGAGTTTACCGCATATGGCATGCGCGAATTCGTTCTAGCTCTGGCCCCGATTGCCCGACTGGAGGAATGATCCTGTGACGGATTCAGAGAGAATGCGCGCCCTTGTTGACCAGCTCAACGAGACGGCGAAATCCTATTATGCCGGAAATCCGACCCTTTCCGATATGCAGTGGGACGCACTGTATGATGAACTGAAAGCACTTGAACAGAAAACAGGTACAGTGCTTGAAGATTCACCGACGCACAGGGTCGGCACGGACAAGCTCCGGGAGTTCCCGGAGCACCGGCACATTTCCAGACTGTGGTCCATGGACAAGGTCCAGTCCATGGATGAGCTGGAGAAATGGATCGACCGCACAGAAAAGCTTGCGGGTCAGACAATGCTGTCTTATTTTGTGGAATACAAGTTTGACGGCCTTACGCTGAACCTGACATACCGCGATGGCGTTCTGGTCCAGGCAGCCACACGGGGAAACGGCATAGTGGGAGAAGCCATTCTGCCCCAGGCCAGGACCATACGCTCCGTGCCGCTGCGCATCCCTTATAAGGGACTGCTTGAAATTCAGGGCGAATGCATTATGCGCCTGTCCACGCTGGAAGCGTATAACAGGACAGCCAAGGAGCCCCTGAAGAATGCCCGGAACGCGGCAGCAGGTGCGCTGAGAAACCTGGACCCTCAGGTGACGGCACAGCGGCATCTGGATGCGTTCTTCTATCAGATCGGCACCATTGAGGACCCGCCGTACCATACACAGGACGGCATGCTGGAATTTATCAGGGAAAATGGGTTCCAGGTCAGCCCTTATCTTGGCAGACCCAAGGGAAGGGAAGGAATTGAGGCCTGCATCCGTGAAATCGGGGCATCCAGGCAGCAGCTTGACTGGCTCATTGACGGTGTCGTGATCAAAGTCGGCGATTTTGCGCTCAGACAGGAAATGGGCTATACAGAAAAATTCCCCAGATGGGCCGTCGCTTACAAATTTGAAGCTGAGGAAGCCGTCACCGTCCTGAGGAACGTGACTTGGGAGCTGGGCAGGACGGGGAAACTGACGCCCCTGGCCCATCTTGACCCGGTGGATTTTTATGGTGTGACGGTGAAGCGTGCAACCCTCAATAACTTTGGCGACATCCAGCGCAAGCAGGTAGCTATAGGGGCACAGGTATGGATCCGCCGCTCGAATGATGTGATCCCGGAAATTACGGGACGGGTCGGCGAAAAGACGGAGGGAGAGCAGGAGATCGTTCCGCCTTCTGTCTGCCCTTCCTGCGGGCAGCCTCTCGTTATCCGGGGAGCCCATCTGTTCTGTATGAACCGGAAGACGTGCAAGCCCCAGGCAGTAGCGCGGCTTGCCCATTTTGCCAGCCGGGACGCCATGGATATTGACGGCTTTTCAGAAAAGACGGCTGATGCGCTCTATGATGCACTGTCCGTGCGCGACCCTGCTGATCTGTATCAGCTGCAGGTCCAGGACCTTATGCCTCTAGAAGGGTTCCAGCAGAAAAAGAGCGAGAGCCTGGTCCGGGCACTAGAAAAGAGCAAGCACTGCATGCTTGACGCCTTTCTGTTTGCCATCGGCATTCCGAACATTGGCAGGAAGACGGCACGTGACCTGGCGCTAACCTTCGGCAGTTTGGAGAACACTGAGCGTGCCACAATGGAATCCCTGTTGGCTATACCCGATGTGGGTGAGACTGTGGCCCAGTCCGTGCTGGAATTCTTTTCCTTTGAAGAGAACCTTTCCATGATCGATGCGCTTTTGCGCGCCGGCGTGGATCCTCAGCCGCTGACAGCCTCTGCGGACGGACCTTTTACCGGCAAAACCATTGTGGTGACGGGTACCTTGCCATCGCTGTCCCGGAAACAGGCGGAAGACCTGATTGTACAGTGCGGGGGTAAGGCAGCAGGGTCCGTCAGTAAAAAAACAGCTTTTGTGGTTGCGGGGGATGCTGCTGGAAGCAAGCTTGTGAAGGCCCAGGAGCTGGGCATTGAAATCATAGATGAGGCAGAACTGCTGAAGAGGGCAGGAAAGGATCTGTAACCTGAATGCGAACATGGCTGGATATTGATCTCGCGCTTCTGGATAAGAATTATGAACAGGTCAGGGAACTGACCCACAGCCGCGTGACTGCCGTGCTGAAGGCCAATGCTTATGGGCATGGCAGCGTCATGGTGGCAAAGGAGCTCATGGAGATGGGCTGCGACAGCTTTGCTGTGAGCTGCGCAAGGGAAGCTGAGGAGCTGGTGCGCAATGGGATTCAAGCTGAAATCCTGATCATGGGCACTGTGGAGGAAGATGAGGTGCTCAGCCTGCTTGCTTCTGACAAGAAGGCAAGAATCATCTTTACCGCGGCAGACTTTTCAGACCTGGCTGTGTTCCATAAAGTCGGTACTCAGCTGCAGCAGCCGCTGACCTGCCACCTGAAGGTCAACACGGGTTTCCATCGCCTGGGGTTTGAGGTGTCCCCGGAGAGCGCCAGGGAGATTGCGGAGGCCCTGGACCAGAGTATGGTCCGGGCATCCGGGCTCTATTCCCATCTGGGACTTGTCAGCAGGGAGCGGGATGAGGCCCAGTACAGAAAGCTCATGGCTATGCGCGATTTCCTCAGGGCCTTCGGGGTCGGCCAGCTGGAGATGCACCTTTGCGATTCGATTGGTCTTGTCCGCTACCCGAAGTGGCACTTTGACCGTGTGCGCATTGGCGCATTTCTCTATGGTGTACGCCCTTCAAGAACAGAAAATGAACCTTTTGTATGTCATGAGACATTGACGCTGTGTACAAAAGTGGCACAGGTCAGGGACGTGCCTTCGGGCTCGGTAATCGGGTACAGTGAGCAGGTGACTGATCACCCTGTGCGCATTGCGACATTGTGCGCCGGCTATGGTGACGGCTATCCGAGGCACCTTTCTGAAGGGAAGGGTCAGGTTCTGATCCATGGCGTGCGCTGCCCTGTGATCGGCCTGGTGTGCATGGACCAGATGATGGTGGATGTTTCCCATGTGGACTGCGTCTTACGCGGGGACACTGCCACACTGCTCGGTGGTGGCATAGGGTATGGAGAGTACGCCCAATGGGCAGACACCAACCGCAATGAGTGCCTTGCGATTCTTTCGCGCCGTCCGGTAAGGGTTTATCACAAAAACGGCAGGATCGT
>CAMNGW010000110.1 GCA_946538615.1 uncultured Clostridia bacterium | reverse complement strand
TATCAACCTAAGAGGAATCGGGAGACCGGTTCCTTTTTTTGATAACGGAGGGAGGTGGTCATTTGTATCCGGTCAGCAATGCCTTCCTTGAAGCTGTGAAGGCAAATGACGACCGGGGAGGGACCTTCCGTCGGTGGAGAGAAAAAGAGAGGTTCCGGTAAGGCGGAAACAGGCAGCGGACGGTGCAGGGTTCTGAAAAATCCGCTGCATGATATGACCTTCAGCAGGCGGAGCGCCCGGTGGATCCGGAGGGACAGAAAACAGGGACAGATCAGGAAGGGATGACCCCTGTTTTTTATGGAAAAAATTTTTTGTCAAAACGACAAAAAATACTTGACAGGAAGACTCACCTGGATTATGATGATTATGGTCAAAGTGACCATAAAAAGAGAAAGGGTGTGACTCCGATGCACGGGGCACGGTGACGGGCGGGATGGTCCCGGGGAAGAGGGCCCCGTCAAGGGTCCGGGGAGGATCCGGAAACGGACGGAAGACAGAAGGGAGAAGGATTGTATGAAACTGGCGCCTATTGTGCTTTCACTGCTGGACACGGACCTGTACAAGTTCAACATGAACCAGGTGATTTTCCACAAGCACACGGACCTGTGCGGGGAATATGATTTCCGGTGCCGGAACAAGGGTGTCCGCTTCACGCCGGAGATGCTGGAGGAGATCAACGGGCAGATCGATCATCTGTGCAGTCTCCGCTTTACCAGGGAGGAGCTGGATTATCTGCGGTCCATCCGTTTTATCAGGCCGGACTATGTGGAGTTCCTCCGGCTGTGGCACCTGATCCGCGATTATGTGGAAACAGGACTTGAGGAGGACGGGCAGCTGCGGATCGTGGTCCGGGGTCCTCTGTTTTCCGCCATGCAGTTTGAGATCTATCTGCTGGAAATTGTCAACGAAGTCTATTTCCGGATGAAGTACGACTATGAGGTGCTGCTCGCCTCCGCCAGGGAGAAGCTGGAGAGGAAAATTGAGGATTTCCGGAGCGGGAAATACACCTTCAGGTTCGCCGAGTTCGGTGCCCGCCGGCGCCTGAGCCGGGAGTGGGAGGAGATTGTGGTACGGCGGCTGACAGAGGAAACAGAGGCCTGCGTGGGAACCTCCAACGTCTGGCTCGCGATGAAGTACCATCTTACGCCCATCGGGACCTTTGCCCATGAATTTGTCCAGATGTACCAGGGCATCGATTCCATCCCCCTGGCCTACACCAACCATTATGCGCTGGCGGACTGGTACGACGAGTACAGGGGGGACAACGGGACCGCCCTGACCGACACGCTGACGACGGACCTGTTCCTGCTGGATTTCAACAGGGCCATGGTCAACAACTTCACCGGCGTTCGCCACGACAGCGGGGACCCCTATGCCTGGGGCGAGAAGATGATTGCACATTATCAGAAATACGGGGTGGACCCCCGCACGAAACTCCTGCTGTTCAGTGACAGCCTGAACTTCGACAAGGCACAGGCGCTCTATGACGCGTTCCATGACAGGGCGAAGGTTTCCTTTGGCATTGGCACCTTCTGCTCCAACGATACCTGCGAGGAGGCGCTGAACATTGTGATCAAGCTGCAGATGGTGAACGGAAGGCCCGTGGCCAAGCTGTCCGATTCTCCCGGAAAGGCCATGTGCCGGGACATGGCTTATCTGGAGTATCTGAAGCGGGCTGTTGCCTTCCGTCTGGAGAGGGAAAAATGAAAAACGAATTCGACCAGCGGGCGGAGTGGAAGGAAACCGGTCCGTTCCGGGTGGCAAAAGAGCTGTTCCTGGACGTGATATTCACTTTTGCCTGCGACTGTGCCTGTCCCTTTTGCATTGCGCGGACAAAGAACCATGCGCAGGAGGACCCGGGGGCCTGGGAGCGGGCCGTCCTGGACGCCTTCAGATGGTTCGATATCCGCAGCGTGATCCTCCTTGGCGGGGAGGCCACGGTGGACCCACACTTTTTAGACAAGCTCCGCTTCCTGACCCGGGCCATGGAAGGAAAAAACACGGACCGCCTGATCCTGACGACAAACGGCTGCACCCTCCGGGACACAGCGTTTGCAGGGCAGGTCATCGCCTCCCGGATCGATTCGGTCAATCTCTCGCGGATGCACCACGATCAGGCAGCCAATGACCGGATCTTTGGCCGGGGGACCATGACGCGGGAGGAAATTGCGGCCCTGCACAGACAGCTGAACAATGCAGGGAAAACACTGAGGCTGAATGTCAATGTATGGCGCGGCAATCTGGATTCCGTACAGGAGCTGGAAGATTTCATTCAGGCGTTTGCCGGCACCTGCGACGCCATTAAGCTGACGCCGCTGATGGAAACGACCATGTTTGATACCGTAGAGCCGGTCACCCGCTACACCCGGGAGAGGGCCATCCCCGAAAAACAGATCGCTGAGCTCTGGGAAAAGCTGATTGCCCGCCATACGCTCAGGCGGCGGGCTTCCCGGGTGCTGGGCTTTGTGGATTATGCGGAGGCGGAGATCTTTGGCCAGACGGTGATCCTGAAATATGCCCAGGTGGAGGACAAATATGACCGGGACAGGGACATCCCCACGCTGAAGCTGTACCCCAACGGCTGCCTGAGCAATGAATGGAGCTTTACAAAGGACATACGGACACGGCTGCCTGCACAGGGCGGTTTGCCCGGCTGAACCTTTTCAGGACAGATGGAGAAAAGGAGGACAAGAACATGAACCTGTTGGATGGAATCTGCGGCAAGGTGGCCCCAGGACTGTGCCGGCTGGCGATGACCGGCGGGACCGCGGTGAAGACCCGCTACGGCTACCGGACCTATGACCTGGAAAAGAAGCGGCTGACCAACTGCGACAGCTTTGTACTGGACATCGGAGAGGACTTCTTCTTTGTCATTCCGACCAATCGTGTTAAGCCTGGCGACCTCATTCTCGCCGGAGGGAAGCCACGGTGCGTGACCGAGGTGGGGGAAAGCACACTGACGGTGATCAACTTTGAGGATGCCACGGTGGAGACCATTCTTCCTGAGCACCATGTGTTCATGGGGGACACCTATCTGTTCGGGAAAATCGTATCCCCGCTGGGGAAAAACGGAAAGAAGGGCAGAAAGGGACCAGGGAAGATCATGAAGTACATGATGCTGAACGGAATGCTCAAGGGCCGTGAGGGGGACGCGCCGGGCCTTATGCCGATGCTGCTGATGGGCGGCGGCGATTCCTTTGGATTTCTGGATGACCTTTTTGATGATGAAGACGAAAATGGCAAGGACGGTCCGGACAAGGACGGAAAAGAGGAGGTATAAGAATGGGTTACGGGTACTGGACGAGACATGATTTTGCAGCTTACAGCGCGTCCCGCGGGAGAAAAGTGGATGACCGCGGCAATCTGGACAGCCGTCTTACCGACCAGCAGCTTTTTGGGCAGAGGGGACTGCATGAGCGGATGAACCCCTGGAAGGTCACGCGGGAATGCTGTGACAGCAAGGACCATCCGAAGAGCATCCCGGTGATCCTGGCACTTGACGTCACAGGGTCCATGGGACCGGCCTCCGCTGAGGTGGCCAAGAAGATGAATGCGGTGATGACAAGCCTCTATGAGACGATTCCGGATGTGGAGTTCATGGTGATGGGTATCGGGGACCTTGCCTATGACAGGGCACCCATCCAGATCTCCCAGTTTGAAGCGGACATCCGGATCGCGGAGCAGCTGGACCTGGTGTATATGGAGCATGGCGGCGGAGGGAACGCCTTTGAATCCTATACCGCGGCCTGGTACATGGGGTCCCGCCATACGCGCCTTGACTGCTGGAAGCGGGGCAGAAAAGGCCTGATCATCACCATGGGGGACGAGCCCATGAACCCCTATCTGCCGCGGGAACCGCTGGAGAAGGTGACAGGGGACAGCCTGCAGGGGGATGTGGAAACGCAGGACCTGTACAGGGAAGCTTCAGAAAAGTTTGAAATCTATCATCTGCATGTCACCCACAGGAAGCCGGACTGCTATCTGGACGCCGCGGAGCGTTCCTTTGGCAGCGTCCTGCCGCAGGGGCACGTGATCGTGACAGACCTCAGCGGCATTTCGCAGACACTGGTGCGCATCATCCGGGACTTTGCCAGGGATGAAGCGCTTGCGTGGGACGCGGGCACGGAGACGGGAGAAAAGATGAAAACGCAGATCCCTGAAATCTCCTGGACAATGGGCTGAGTGAAGGAAAACCGGAAAGAGGAGGGAAGCGTATGCGCCGCGCAGCGGTTGTGATCGGATGCAGCTATGGGGATGAGGGAAAGGGCCTGGCCGCCTCATGGATGGCCGGCCAATGGATGGCAGAAAAGGTGCCGGTCCTGAACGTGCTGATCAACGGCGGCGCCCAGAGGGGGCACACGGTGGACCTCCCGGATGGACGGCGGCACGTTTTCCATCACTTTGGATCAGGGACCCTGCAAGGCGCCGTATCCTATGCGGATGAGGACTTCCTGGTCAACCCCCTCCTCTTTGTGCAGGAAAAAAACGAACTGGAAAGGGAATTCGGCACCGCTTTGAGGCTCATCGTCTCGGACCGGTGCCGGGTCTCCACCCCGCTGGACATGATTGCCGGCCAGATCATTGAAGAGAGCCGGGGAAAGAAAAAGCACGGGTCCTGCGGATGCGGCATCTTTGAAACCCAGGTCAGATACAGCCATGCACCCTGGTCGCTGAGGTGGGGGGAGCTGCGGCGCCTTGCCAAGGAGGATTTCAACAGGTACTGGCAGCGGATCATGGACTATCTTCCATCGCGCCTTGCTGAAATGCGGGCGGAACCGGACCGGGAATGGACCGCGCTGATCCGGGACCCGGAGCTGCGGGAAGCGGCATGGCTGGACCTTCAGGAGATGGCGGCTGGAACGGAGCCCTGCCAGGACTGGAAAGCGCTGGGCGAAAGCTTTCCGGCTCTGGTATTTGAAGCAGGACAGGGGCTTGCGCTCGATGCGGAAAACAAAGAGGATTTCCCGTACCTGACGCCCAGCCGGACCACTTCCGGAGCCAGCGCGGAGCGGATCGCTGCCCTCAGCGGGGAAACGCACACGGAGATCGTGTACGTGACCCGTTCCTATCTGACGCGCCATGGGGCCGGGCCTTTCCCGACGGAGTGTGGCAGGGAACAGATTGCTGCGGGGATATGGGACCGGACCAATGTACCCAACCCGCATCAGGATACGCTCCGCTATGGCTGGTTCGACGGGGAAGCGGTCCTTAAGCGGGTCCGGGCGGACCTTTCAGCGTCCCGCCGGATCCTTCCGGCAGCCTCCTGTGCTGTACTGGTGACGCACCTGAATGAGACCGGGGGAGAACTCAGGGGCGGCATGGAGCTGGAAAACTTCACGTCTTTTTTCGACAGGGTCCTCCTGTCGGATTCCCCCTGCGGTGTACACCCGGGAACCTGACGTGCCTGCGGGAGAGCGGGTGCGGACGGGTGCCGCATGAGCGTGAGAAATCTGAAAAGGAAATGCTGCTGTACCCGTTACGGCAAAGACCGGGCCCGCTCCATGCGGGCCTTTTTCTGTGGACCGCAGAGAGGAAAGGAAAAACGCCCCTCATTTCTGAGGGACGTCTGGAGGTTATAGGACAGCTGTGTACCGTTCAGCTTCCTCTCGCGGCCAGGGCACAGGTGCAGCAGGTGTGAGAAAAACGGACCGCAGGACGGGAAGCGGAGGCAGCAAGGTCAGATGCTTCGATGTACGTATAGACCCACTCTCCGCCGACCATGGTGCCCATGACTTCAGCATCGGCAATGGTCTGCGGGTCGCAGACGGAGATATCGGAACTGAGGACCACCAGGTCCGCCTGTTTGCCCACAGAGATGCTGCCAAGACGGTCCTCACATTTGAGCTGGAAGGCAGCATTGATGGTGGAGGCCTCAATCATCTGGCCGACAGTGACGCGCTCCTCTCCGCCCAGCAGGGTTTCCGGCATGCCCGCGGCCTGGCGGATGACGCCGAACTGTATGGCATCAAGGGGACGGGGCGGGATGGTGACAGGGTAGTCGCTTGCAGAGGTCACAACAACGCCTGAGTCAAAGAAAGACTTCATCGGATACTCCCTGGAAGCACGCTCTTCGCCCAGATACGGGACTTCCAGTTCATAGAAGTAGCCGGGTTCACGGAAGAACCAGTAGGGATTGGTCACAGCGACAATACCAAGGTCGGCCATGCGCTGCACGTCTTCGGGCTTGACGATCTGCAGGTGGGTGATGGCGTTGCGCTGATCCTGAAGACCGGTTGCGGTCTGTGCGATTTCATAGGCATCAAGGGCCAGGGAAACTGCCGCGTCGCCGATGGCGTGTATATGCATGGTAAGGCCGACTTCATTGGTTCTCTGGGTCACAGCGGCTAGGGTCTCCAGGTCATAGCGCACTTCGCCGCAGTAGCCTTCGGGCGCTTCATCGGTCACATAGGGCTCGCTGAGATAGGCAGTCAGGCCCTCGACCACGCCGTCGAGCTGGATTTTGATGTTGGTCATTTCGAACATGCCGCCGCGGGAAGCTTCCATGATTTCCGCGGCGTGTTCTACGCCGGCGATGGGATCACGGTCAGCGAACACCTGATAGGCGCCGTAAACGCGCATGCGCAGCCTGCCCTCAGCATCCAGCTGATTGTAAGCTTCCAGCAGATTTTCTGTGCCATCAAGGTTCACCATGGGCTCAAAGAACATGGTCTCGCCGTATGCCAGGACCTCATTCTGATAGTGCAGGATGGCTTCCTTGTACTGTTCCACAGTATACTGGGGCACCAGATCCGCCACATACACATCGGCCCCATCGCGGAAGCAGCCAGTTGGATTGCCCTGCTCGTCACGGACGATCACGCCGTCACTGACGTCAGGTGTGCTGGCGTCGATGCCCAGGACGGACATTGCGGCACTGTTGAGCCAGTAGGAATGATAGTCCTCAGAACTCAGGATCACGGGCTTGTCTGTGAGATCGTCAATCATGGCAGCGGAAGGGCCTCTGGAGTCAAAGCTGCTGTTGATCCAGCCTGTGCCGGCGATGACATCCAGGTCCCCGTGGTCTGCGATAAATGCTGCCAGACGCTCGCGGTAGTCTTCCAGCGTGTCACAGTCGAACATGGTCACCTCGAACAGTTCTGATGCACCGCCGGAATGACCGTGGGAATGGGCATCCACCAGGCCGGGCAGGATGACGCCTTCATCATAGCGGAGCACCTGTGTGTTTTCACCGACATAGGCTTGTGCGCCGGCCTCATCACCGACGTAGACGAAGATGCCATCCGCAATGGCGACAGCCCCGGCATGGGGCGTTTGTGTATCCACGGTGTAGAAATTGCCGTAGATCACGGTATCTGCCGTCTCGCCAAGGGCGGATGCCGGGAACACGAGCAGCAGGACCATAAGGATATAAAGCAGTCTTCTCATCAGGGGGATCCTCCTTTACAGTGTGTCACAGGCTGTCAGGGTCAAGGCAAAGAAAAAGAGGAAATGCAGTGTGCATCTCCCCTGAATGGTCCGGATTTCCGCATTTCATGGCGGCGAAACATACAGGTTCAGGATAGGCTGTCAGAGTCTGTTCAGTAAAGATTACCGTTTACCACTCTTATTGACCATTTCACCCGGAGATGTTTGCATGCGTGTGAAACTGAGCTTTGAACTCAATCAATAATGCAGCGGAAGCTGCGTGCGAGTTTATACCCCGCATCGGCATTCGACCCAGCTGTCCGTTCGGCCTTGCATTCTGAAGAATGGGTCGTGTCCTTACCCGGAATGACTCTGTGCTCATTCCTTATCTGTGACGCGCTGGATTATAGGGGAGGATGCAGGAGCCTGTCAAGGGCAGAGTGGAATCAGACAGGAAGAGGAAAAGCTGCACGGTGTAAGATACAGCACCCTTTGGGGGACAACACGTGCGGGATTTCCCGGGACCGCAGAGAGGAAAGCGCGGGAAGAAAAGTCAGACAGAAAAAACAAAAAAGGAACAGGGGAAATGTGCCGCAGGGCATCCGGAACAGGCGGGTAGGAATTGCCTGCTGATCTGTCACTTCCTGCCCTCTGAGCCGCACGGCGGAATGGAGGGACGATATCAGGCTGAAGCCTGAAGGGGCATTTCAATCAGCCTGTATCCTGCGGATGACACGATAAGAAATGCACAGGATCCTGCAGCCGTGCGGTTGTTCCGCATTATGGCGCCGGCACGGTGTTCAGACGAAGGAGCTCAGACCTGTTCCCGGACCGGAAAAAAGGCACGCGCAATGGCAGGAACGCATTCTTCTTGAAAAAAATGTTCCCTTCATCTATGATGGGCACACGCAGAAACTTTCTGCCGGAAAAAAAGGAAGGCAGGATCCGGCAGGAAGAGGCCGGAGCGCATAATGAATATAAGATAGAGAACGACAGCAAAGGAGACAGAGAAGATGAAAGCTGCAGTAAGGTACTATACAAAGACAGGAAACACCAGAAAACTGGCTGAAGCGATCGGAAAAGCCATCGGGGTGGAGGCCCTTCCGCTCACCGCGCCCATCACGGAACCTGTCGATCTTCTGTTCCTGGGCAATTCATATTACGCCTTCACCATTGACCCGCAGGTGCGGGAATTCATCCGGGGACTGGACAAAAACAAAGTAGGGAAGATCGTCAATTTCGGATCTGCTGCTATGCTGAATTCCACATATAAGAAAGTCAGGGCGGAAGCGGAGAAAGCCGGGATCGGGATGGATGAGCGCGAGTTCCACTGCAGGGGCGAGTTCAAGGGCATCCATAAGGGAAAGCCGGATGAGTCCGACCTGAAGGCCGCGGCAGAGTTTGCCCGGAAAATCGTCGGCTGAGTTTGAAAATGCAGACGTACTATAAGGGCCCGGAGCGGGCAGAAAGAGGAGAAAAATGGAACTGTGTGCACGAAAAGATGTTCCCGTTGAACAGACGTGGGATCTGTCGCTGATCTACAGAGAGGAACAGGATATGTGGGACGAGCTCCGCGCGGTCAAGGAGAAGACGGAAGCCTTTGTCAGCAAGTATGCAGGGCAGCTGCATACGGCTGAGAAGATCGTCGCATGCCTTGATGAGCAGGAGGAGATCCTCCCGGTTCTCTCCCGTATCTCGTCATACACCGGACTGGCGGTGGAGACCGACTATACGGACAACCGGCTGCGCGAGCGGGACGAAAAAGTCAGCGATGAGATGACGCGCCTGAACAAGGAGCTGTCCTTTGTGGACAGCGAGATTCTTCTTGCACCGACGGAAGAAATCGAAAGGGCCGTTGGACTGGCCAAAGGATGCCGGGTCTATCTGCAGGACCTGCTGGCCAAAAAGGCGCACATGCTCTCTCCGGAGACTGAAAAAACCCTGGCCGCCCTCGGCAGGGTGTTCTCTGTGCCGTATACGGTTTACAACACCATGAAACTTGCGGACATCTCTTTTGACCCCTTCACTGTACAGGGCAGGGAATATCCTCTTGGCTATGCGCTCTTTGAAGACTATTACGAGTCAGGTCCGGATACAGCCGTGCGCCGCGCCGCGTTCCGGGCGTTCTCTGACACGCTCAGGAAGTATGAGAACACGACAGCGGCCGCGTATCATGCCTGTGTTTCCCAGGAAAAGACCATGTCTGAACTGCGGGGCTTTGACAATGTGTTTGACAGCCTGCTCTTTTCCCAGAAGGTCACTCGGGAAATGTATGACCGCCAGATCGATCTGATCACTGAACGCCTTGCGCCCCATATGCGCCGCTATGCCCGTCTGCTCCAGAAAAAGCTGGGGCTGGAGAAAATGACGTTTGCCGACCTCAAGGTCCCGCTGGACCCGGAATACGATCCGAAAGTCACCATAGAAGAGTCGCACCGCTATGTCAGGGAGAGCCTTGCCATTCTCGGAGAGGACTATGCGGACATGGTGGACCGCGCATACCGTGAGAGATGGATCGATTTTGCCCGCAATACCGGGAAAAGCACCGGCGGGTTCTGCTCAGGCGTGTTCCGCCAGAATTCGTTCATTCTTCTGAGCTGGAACGGGCGCATGTCGGATGTGTTCACCGTTGCGCATGAACTCGGGCACGCTGGCCAGTCTATGTACAGCGATGCTGCCCAGTCCTGCTATGATGCGGAACCCTCCATGTACCTGGTGGAAGCGCCGTCCACAATGAATGAGCTGCTCATGGCCAGCCATCTTCTGGATACCAGCAGCGACAAGCGCTTCCGCCGCTGGGTGCTCTCGAGCATGATCACCAATACGTATTACCATAACTTTGTCACCCATCTCAGGGAAGCGTGGTACCAGAGAGAGGTGTATAAGATCATTGACGGGGGCGGCAGCGTCAACGCGGAGGTGCTCAGCAGCCTGTTCCGCAGGAACCTGGAGGTGTTCTGGGGCGATGCGGTGGAGCTGCCGGAAGGTGCAGAGCTGACATGGATGCGCCAGCCGCACTACTACATGGGCCTGTATTCCTATACCTACAGTGCCGGACTCACAGTTGCCACCCAGGCCATGCTGCGCATCCGCAGGGAAGAGGAGAAGGCAGTGGAGGACTGGAAGCGGTTCCTTGCATCCGGCGGTTCAAAGACGCCTGTGGAGATGGCGAAGATCGCAGGCTTTGATATCTCAACCGACGGCCCTCTGAATGCCACCATTGACTACATCGGATCAATCATTGATGAAATCTGCACGCTGACTGAGGAGATCGACGGGATCTGTGTGTAAAGCCTTTTCATGGAAGGAAAAGGATTTGTGCGACTGTTTCCGGGCACTTTTTTCAGCTCCTGCATGGGACAAGGGC
>CAMNGW010000109.1 GCA_946538615.1 uncultured Clostridia bacterium | reverse complement strand
GCATAGCCCACAGAAGGCGGGGCCACGCTCTCTCCCTTTTCGTTGTAGTAGGCCCGCCACAGAAGGTTGCCGGCCCTGTCATAGCGCTGTTCATAGGAAGCATAGCCCTGCGGCCTGAGGACAGGCTCACCCTTCGTATCCAGATAAGTGATCCTGCTGGTCATGCCCATGACCGGGTCATACTCCAGCCGTCTTGCCGCATAGCCGCCCGAGAGGAGAATCGGCTGCATATCGCTTCCGAAATATGCCTCATAGGTCAGATGGTGCTCTTTGTCATATTCGCGCTCGATATGGGCGCGCCCGGTCACCAGCACGGGTTCGTCGACTGCATTGTAATAGGTGAGGGATGTCACGTTACCGTAGCTGTCGTACCCGTAGATCACGGAGGCATAGCCCGCGCTCTGCATAAGGGGTTTCCCGTCCGCGCCGAAGAACTTGTCACCGGTCTTGCGGTTGGCCGTGTCATAGGTGTGCACCTGTGCAGCCTTCTGGTTGTCAGCCAGGATCAGCTTGCCTTCCGCGTCCAGTGTCGCTTCCCACAGGAGCAGGCCGTGATCGTTGTATTCCCTGAGCACGGAGGCATAGCCTGCGCGGCCCAGAATGCGCTGCCCGTCCGCGTCGAAGTAATGCACACCCACCTGGTGCTTGTTCCCGTCGTAATTGTAGGTCACGCGGTGGGCGCCGTTGGTCACGCAGACATCGGGAGTGCCGTCAGCTTTGAAAAACGCCTCCTCCAGGAGATGGTTCATATGCGGACCCCCATAGACCATGGAACGGGCATAGGTTCCGGATATGCTTTCGCACGGCGCGCCTGTCTCATCAAAGTATGATTCATACACAGCCGGTTCGTCCGGGCTCTTGCCTGCGTACTCATACGTGATGCTCGCAAACTGCCGTTCATCGTCCCGGGTGGGTCTCCATTCGGCGCTCATGTACGTCGTGCGGACCACCTGATTGTATTTGTTCCGCTCATTGACAACGCCCGCATACCCTGCTTTGACCTCAATGAGCTTCATGTCGGTTCCGTAATATCTCTCTTCCTCCATCATGTCCGGTACAGCGACCCAGAGGCTCTTGCCGTCGAGGTCGAATTCCGGAACGCGCAGATAGAGGTACTCAACACGTGCATAGCCCTTCAGGCACATTGTATAGACATCCAGGATATCGTAATACGTAAGCCGTGCGTCCCAGTTCTCTCCGCCGTATTCATACTCGATCATGGAATAGCCGGAACTGATCATGGTCCGCTCGCCGTCAGCGCCAAAGTAGCGCTCATAGTGTACCCTGTTGCTGCCTTCATAATATTCATAGGTGACCTTGGCATAGCCGTTGATCATCTTGATCAGCTGGCCCTCGGTGCCAAAATAATCAATCTCTATGACCCGGTGCTCGCTGTCGTAGACATTTCTCACGCTCGAGTACCCCAGGTCCGTCATGACATATTCGTCTTCAAGGCCGTAGTAGGAAGTCAGGATGCAGTCGCCTTTTGAATTGTAAGCATATACTGCACGGTACCAGTTGCCCGACCCCAGGACCGGTTTGCCATCGCCATTGAGGATCTGCGTCTCAAGGAGCAGGAACATGCTGTCCTTCTCGCGGTGCCAGTCCCATCTCTTGAGCCCCACGAGCATCCGGTTGAGAAGCGTCTTGTCCGTGCTCAGCGCCGGATCGGTCCCATAAATCGACCGCACCACAGCGCCGCCTTCCGGACCGATGAGCGGGGACCCGTCTGCATCGAGGTAGCGCCTCGTGATGATGTGGACCCCTTCATTGTACTCAAATTCGTTGACAATCTGGGCATAGCCGCCGCTGGGACGTGTAAGCTGACCCTGGGCATTATAATAGGAAGAGGAGATCAGCTGGGTCTCGTCCCAGTCGTAGCGTTTGTCTCCCTTTTCCACATAGACGTCCACGCGCGAGCTGTAGCTATCAGGGACATCCGCAGGAGAACCATCGGGGGCATAGCGCCTCTCGGTGAGCAGGAAACTGCGGTCTTCCACCCTTTTATAGGTATATTCAGCCCTTGCAAAGCCCCGTACCGTAGTCACATATTCCCCGTTGAGGCCAAAGTAGGCTTCCGTCAGGCGGTTCCCATAGGCATCCCAGGTATATTCTGCCCGGTAGAACCCTCTGTTGTTGACAGCCGGATTTCCGTTCATATCATGGGCGGTCTCCCTGATCAGATTGCCGTCCGCGTCCCATTCACATTCTGTCTGTGTCAGTATGGGAAGCGAGAGCAGTGATTCCGCCTTTGCGTTGTTGCCGGTAAACCAGACCAGCACAAGCAGGAGCAGAATGATAGATATCCGCATCCGTCTCATAGCCGGACCTCCTAATTGCTTTCATTTCCCAGCTTTGTTCCTGGGGTTTCCAGTTTCCCTGGTTTCGCTTTTGTGGGTGTATTCCTTATAGTATTTGTCGTAGTACTTCTGTCTGTAATATCTTTTGAGCGGTTCGCTCTCGCTGTAGTACACAAAGCCAAGCACATTCAGCCCTGTCATTTCCGCTGAGATCAGCGCCTTGCGCAGTTCCCTGTGGTCCGAATAGTTCTGGCGCACCACGAACAGACAGCCCGCGACCTTCGATGAAAGGACCAGGGGGTCCGATACAATGTTGACCGGGGGAGCGTCAAGGAGGATCAGGTCATATTTTTCCCCTGCCCGGTCGAGGAGCTCATGCATTTCATTGGATCCGAGAAGTTCAGAAGGGTTGGGCGGCGTGCTCCCGGCAGGCAGGAGGTCCAGATTGTCATATTCCGAATGGAACACTGTTTTTTCAAAGGTGCTCTGTCCCACAAGCACATCTGCCAGACCCGGCAGCTCCCTGTCATAATGGAAGATTTCCCTCTGGCAGGCGCGGCGCATATCCCCGTCGATGAGGAGGACCTTCTTCCCGGCCATCATGCAGGATATGGCAAGGGATGCGACGATGGTGGACTTACCCTCGCCGGAGATCGCGCTGGTGACCTCGACGATATGGTTCTCCTTGCCCACAAGGGTGTACAGGAGGTTCATGCGCAGCTTGGCATACTCCTCGATCACATCCACCGGACTGTTCTTGGAGAGGATAAAGGAAGCCGGGTCCTCTTTCTTATTCCTGGTGTCGCGCATAGCAGAAAGGGGCGAAACCTTCCCTTTTTTCACTTTTTCATAAAAGATGGTCCTGTCGCGCCGGAGCTTTTCAAGGACAGGCTGCGTGTTGCGCCGCAGAGAAGCAAGGACCGGGGGCGTGTAGTGATCCTCAAGTTCCTTGACGTCGGTGATCTTCTGGTTGAGCAGGAAGATCACCAGGAGGAATGCCCCGGCAATGACCACGCCCACCGCGCCAAAAAGAATGGACCGGCGAAGAGGCGAGCGTGAATCCGGATAATCAGGGGGCGTAGCGTAGTCTATGATCTCAATGTTGCCGGCGCTCACCACACGGATGATTTCTGACGGGGCCACATCCAGGACGGCATTGCAGATGTCCGCGGACTTCTGTGAGCTGTCCGTTGTGCAGCTCACGCGCAGAACCCCCGTCTGGGACACAGAACCCATGGAAAGGGTAGAGGCAATGTATGCCGCGGTGATCCCCGGATAATTGGTGACAAGGCGGTCCACTACCGCGTCCATCACCTTGTTGCTCTTGACAACGACCATGTAGGTGTTCAGCAGCTGAAGCGCACTGTTCAGGTCCGCTGTGTTGGTATACTGGAAATTGACCACGTTCGGATTGCCGTTGTAAACATACATCGTACCAGATGCCGTGTACATGTCAACCTGTTTGGAAGTCGAGCTCCAATACTGACCAACAAAGCCAATCGCTCCACAGAGAATCAGCAGCCATATATGCTTTAAGTAGTAAAGCATCAGCTTAAAAAGGTCAACTTGAATGGTTGCTCTCTTCATAGGTTTCTCCTTCTTAAATGATACCAGATTATACCAGCTTCTCAGCAATTAATCTCCATAGGGAAGCAACTTCTGAAACCTGCTTCTGATTTAGAAAATATAACACTTGCCCCCTCTTGTGTCAAACAATAAACGCATGGAAAATACAAGGGGCCACATATCTTGATACGGACGGAAACCGCTCCTGGAAGCAAGACCCCCAACTTTTCTGATATACAGCAAGAATGTGACGGTTATGTGAATTCTGTGTACCCTGTCCCGCCTGAGTGCCCGTACGTCACATGCCAAAGGAAGGTTCCTGCAGGCGATCCATTTCATGAACGCAGCGTACCATTTTCCTTTCCAGGCAGTCATGGTAAAATATCAGCACGAATTGGAGGTGGAACCATGAACCGGATCCATGCGGCAGGATGGCTCGTCAGCCTTGTCCTGTGCCTTACCCTGCATGCTTCGGCATCCGTACTGCCCGAGGGGCTCCGTGTCATCGGGGAGGAAGCTTTTTCCGGGACAGGGATCACCCAGGTCTCCCTGACAGGCGCAGAAGAGATCCACGCCCGTGCCTTCATGGACTGCACGTCCCTGACCGAGCTGGAACTTCCCCGGAGCCTGCGTGCCATCGCCGATGACGCCTTCCTGAACTGTCAGAACCTGACCGTCCATGTCTGGCGGGAGTCCTGGGCCGAAGCGTGGTGCACCGGGAGAGAGCAGATCACGGTATGTACCCGAGAACTCCTCGAGTGCAGCGCCGCTCCGGAGGCCGCCTTTCCCGGGACAGAAGTCACACTCACATGCCGGTCCTGCGAACCGCCTGAGGGCGCCGCCTCCTACCAGTGGGAAAAGAGCACGGACGGCGGAGCTGCCTTTGTGCCGCTGTCCCTGGAGGGTGCACAGCAAAGCACTGTGACCTTTGAGGCAGGCGAGGATGACCCGGGCGCCCTTTTCCGTTGCGTCATGATGGACGATACAGGCGTGTACCATTCTCTTCCCCTGCAGCTCATGACGGCTTCCAGGCTTTCCATCACCTCCGCCGCGGTTTCCGGCACGTCGGTCTCCCTCACCTGGGATGGCAATGACGGCCAGCCCTGCTTCCTTCAGATGGCGAAGGGGGACGGCGACTTTGAAACCATCACCGGGGAACTCAGCGACACCTTCTATGATGTGGGCGGACTGGAGAGCGCATCTGCCTACCGCTTCCGGGTGTGCTGTGCAAGCGGCAGCGGCTTTCTGTACAGCAGCCCCGTATCCGTGACCACACAGGACGTTTCCGGCACGGTCTGTCGGGCCCTGCTCATCGGCGAGGTTGACTTTATTCCCGTGTGTCTGCGCAACTGGGGCGATGTGACAAATATGCACAATATGCTCGCAAGCGTCCACGGCACAGACGGCGCAGATTACGCCGTCGTCAGGCGGAAAAACGTACCTACCCACACCCTTCTTGAAGAGACCATCCGGGATGTTTTCTCAGGGGCTGATGAGGACGATGTCTCCCTGTTCTTCATCGCTACCCACGGGGACACCGGCCAGGAGAATGAACTCGCCGGCGCACTGTTCCTCGTTGATGACAGCGGCGAAGAGGACTATATCACCTTAGAGGAGCTTGCCTCCTGCCTGAGCACCGTCCCGGGGAGGATCGTGGTGATCCTGGAAAGCTGCGGTTCCGGGGCGGCAATCTATGACGGGAGCCGGGGAAGGGGTGACTCCGACCCCTTCGGCACAGCCGCCATACAGGCCTTCTCGGCAGCCGACCGCGCCCTTGGGACGGGTTCTGACACGCCCTATGTGCGCAACGCCGGCGATTTCCGCCGCAATAAGTTTTATGTGCTGACAGCCGCCGCCTACAGGCAGGCCAGCTGGGGTACGGAAGCCACCCCTGCCCACAACGTCTTTACCCAGGTCCTCACCCGCGGCATAGGCTTTAGCGGAAGCATGCCCGCCGACGCGGACGCCGACGGCTCGGTGACTCTCCAGGAGCTTTATGCCTATATCCGCGAGCACACCGATGAGAAAGAATTCTGGGACGATACTGTCCAGGACTATGTCCATCAGAACGTACAGGTCTATCCGGAATCCAGTTCCTTTGAACTGTTCCGCAGATAGTCCCGGGACAGAAAAAGAGCGGCATTTCGTGCCGCTCTTTTTCTGTCCAGCAGTCATCCGCGCTCTCACAGGCCATAGAGAGCGGTCCGGAATGACCCGGGAAGAATTACTTCCACAGAATGCCTTTTTCCACGGCCTGCTGTGCGATGGTGGCCGGATCGGCGCCGGTGCTGAACTGGCTGATGATCCAGGTGGAGGCATCGGCATTGCACAGGAATGTGCCCACGCCGTCGATATAGCACCTGTTCTCATTGTCCTTGGTGTAGAAGTTGAAGGCACCCCCTACAACATTGTTCAGTTCCTGATCGTTAAGCTTACTGCGAGTTCCCATAAGGCTACCTCCTCATATTTTTGTTCCTCAGTGCAGTGAATAACAGTCTGGTGGTGTAATGCTCAGCTTGATTTGTTCTTTAGGTTTTCCGATATGGCCAGTATCGTCCTTGGACACGTCTTGCTGTGACCTGTCCCCGGAAGGTCCGGGACGGTTCCCTCAGGACCTTTCCACCAATTGATACGCACTTCTCTCTGATGTGGCAGTAAAATTTTTAAGAATATTTTTTCAGCCATCAGTTGACGTTGGAGAAATACATATTCTCTGTGAAAGGATCATACATGGAGGGTTCCTTGCCCACTGTGACATAGTAGGCCGTATTGACGCCGGCATGGTCGCCGCAGATATTGTAGGCTTCCTGATAATAATGCTGTTCATCCCTCATCAGGCCCTTGTCCGCCATGGCGTACAGATCGGTGGACACGAGAATGACATCTGCATTTTCCTTGCACAGCTTATTCTGGTAGGAAATGATGTTCCGTCTGCCTTCCGTCGCCGGTTTGGCGCTTCCGATGCGGACCACAAAGCATTTTTCAACGCCGACTTCCTTCATGCCGGAGAACATGCTGTTAAATCCGTCCATGTAGGCCTGCTCGGTCAGAGCATCGTCGCTCTCGCCCTGGCACCATACCATGTAGGTGTGCCGTACCGTGTAATTGTTCTTGCGCAGGTACTGCAGGCACTTGACAAGGCGGTTCTTGGCGTCCTCAAGACGAGGTGTCCCGTTTGCCCACTTGTCCAGTGAGGTGCCGCCTTCGCTGGCCGATACCGCAATCACCGGGACTTTGCCGTTGTGGGTATAGTACGCATTGACAAAAGAGGGGACAAGACCGCCGGTCTTGGCGTCCTGATCGTTGATTCCATTTTCATCGTTCTCATTGAAGCCCATGGATTTGGTGATCTCATACAGCTTAGTGGGATCTGTGATTGCGCGGAACTCCCATCCTGCGCCTTCAAGGACCACAGGGGCATCCACCGGGTGCTCCTCGCTGACTATGCCGCGGCCGGCCATGTTCGACTGTCCCATGAACATGACAACATCCACTTCATTGCTCACATGGGCAACTTCCTCGAGGTGGTCAAGACGGGCAGCAATGTCTCCGGATACGGCATTAATGTCCAGCTTTTTGAACGTGGGGATGGTGATCGTTGTCCCGTTGATGGCATTGCCGTAGCCATGGAAACGGAAGTAGCCGGCTTCTTCGATCGGGACCACCAGGACGGTCGGGTTGGCCACTCTTGTCGTGCCCAGCCACTGCTTGTCTTTGTCAAACAGGGCATACTTGGCAAAAGCGGATTCCTCGGTGATCTGCACGACCACGACCTGTCCCTGTGCTACAGGGATATAGCCTGTCATGAAAGAGTTCTCGTCATCCACGATCTGGCTGGTCAGCTGGGAGAAGCCCTGATGGTACAGGAAGCCTTCATCCCTGTCCGGGCGGAAGAGATTGATTGCATCCCCCGTCATTAACGTGGAATTGATCAGCTCCAGCTGGGCCCTGGCGTTTCTCGTTTCAGGCATGAGCTCTTCTTCGATGAGCTTGTCAGCAATCAGCTGGGTTGCAGGATGGATATAGACCGTCACAGAGTTTCTGAAGATGCGGCCGTATACGGAAAAGCGGATGTAACCGTTTACCGATGCCGTCATGAGGTAATCTGAAATCTGGAAAATTTTGGCTGTCTCAACCCAGTTTTTGTCCTGGTCATAGATTGCATACTTGATAAACGGGGTAATCTTCTCACTGTTGAGGGAAAGCTGGATGGCATCGCCGACTTTGATAGGGATGTACCCAGTGATAAAGCTGTCAGGCTGGTCCACGATCTCGCCGGTCGTCTTGTCGAAGTTTACGCCTTCCACGTAATCCGGGTCGTTACGGTCAATCCGGTCAATGAAGTATTCCGACTTGTCCTCATCGATGGTCCTCATTACGATGTTCGTGTTTGTCGAAGACATAAGGTAGGAATCCTTCGACATCGCTTCCAGCTCATCCTGCCGGTCAGCGCCCATATAGATGGTGATGCTCTCCTCGTAGTCAAGACCAGCAACCGAAATGCGGAGGAACCCGTCTTCGAAAATACGGACCGTCAACTCGGAAACATCGTTGATCTTGACTGTATCTTTCCAGGCCTTGTTTGGGTCATACATGGCATACTTGACGAACCTGGAATTTCTGATGCTGTTCAGATTGACCCGCACGCTTGTGCCGGCCTTGACTTCAATAAAGCCTGTGATAAAGCTGTCCTCTTCCGGGACAATCTGATCAGTGGACTGGACAAAGTTGTACCCTTCCATAAAATAAGGGTCAGCTCTGTTAAAAAGGTTCTCATCGGAAACTTCGCTCTCAGCAAATGCACATGCGCACAGACATGTCAGGCCAAGAACCAGGGCCATTGCGAGCAAATGGCATATGCTTTTCCGCGTCTGCAACAGAAACATAATTAACCCCCTGCAATATTATTTTCTCCCGCTTGGTTTCAAAACGGAAACGCTGCGCAAGATGATATCAATAACTTATTTTACCTTTATTTGTTTCCGGAATCAAGATATCTTTTTTCCCTGATATGGATTTTTCATGAGGCCAAAATGCACAGTGTGTCCCGCTGTCTCTCCCTTCCGGCCATGCCATGGCGGCAGGGGATCCCGGGACTCGTACCGCATTTGACGCAGTGCAGGTCCTCCCTGCTTTCCTCCCGGAAAAGAAATGCTGCACAACCGTCGTATGGTCCATCCTCTGTTTCCATGCTCCGGTGCATTCTGCTTCAGGTTATGCCGTCCGGATCTGTACTTTTTCTGCACGCGATGCAGAAACAAGATACCCGGTACCGGATCCTTCCCCTTCAGGCTCCCGTGCTCCACAGTACCTTCCTGCACCGCCCTGATGTCGTATGAGCAACACGTTCCCGGCTGACGGAAGCTGTTTCTCTTCATGTGACAGAGCATCCTGCCTCTTTTCTTTGCAGTATAAGCCCCTGCGCACCCGCTGAAAAAATGCTGACATTCCCAGGGAAATGCGGACGTCCGCATGCCCAATTGGTGCAGTGATCCGGACCATCGGCATGGACGGGCCCTCCGATGATTGCCGGGCTGGTTTCCTGTTTTCCCCGGGTTGTCATCACTTCTTTCTTTGTCTGTTTTCCGGTACGGACCATACCGGCATGGACCTTCCTGAATGCTGCCACTCCGGCGCTCCGCACGCAGCCGTTTTTTCCTGCTATTCAGATGCAGCAGCCTTTTCCGGTGCCCCGTTGACTGCGTTCCGTGCCATGATCCCCCGCTTACCGGGCAGGTAAAGTGCACAGTCCGCTTTCCTGAAGGTCCGGAAGTCCTTTCCCCTCCCCGTTGCGAACTCCGTGGTGAGACCCGCCCCCGGGATACGCTGTCCCTCATCGTGAGAGGCCCGTCACAACCGTGCCAGGCAATTCTGCCGTCCGGAACGCGGTCCTTTCCATCCAGGATATATGCGCAAAAACACGTTACATCCCTTGATACGCATTTTCTTTGCCCGGTGGCAGATGGAAGGCGAAATTTCCGCGTTCCGGAAAAAGAGCAAAACCGTCCGGCATTTCACCGGAAATGCTTTTGTAACAAACATCTTTTTTACTGATTGCACACACAGTAGTCCTCTCCGGACCTGACCCTGTCATACGGATATCGGGACAGTTCAGATCTTCAGTTGAAAAGAGCCTGAAGGGACCGGGAATTCATATCTCTGTCTGTCTTTATTGCATTTTTCAGTTGGCATATGCTCCATTCTGTAAAATGATCAGGCTTCGTGTTTTCGTGTAACAGGTTTGACATCAGATTCTATTTTTCGTATCATATTGTTCTTAAATTATTGCTTTTTCTGATTCTGGATGTCTCAGGAAAAAGATTCAGAGATAAGCGTAAAGCTTCCTCCTGCAATGGAAAAACGGTCAGCTTCTTCCAAAACCTTTCGTATCAGATTCATGCGCCACGTCAGCAGGACCTGTCTGGCTGAAGCTTTTGCAAAGACAGAATACATAATCTGTAACATGACCGATTGTTTTTCCCTGTAAATGATCAGGTTCCTGTCTGAGTGATTCATTTTTACAGGCAGAGCAGTTCAAATAATAAAGTTACATTGGAAACGGTTATGGCTCAGTCTGTCTTGATTTCAACGCAGTATTGTGGCTTTCTAAATTTTTTTACGTCTTTACAAACCGGACAATGGATGTATCCCTCGGGAGGAGGTTATGATATGGAATTTAAGGCAGGTGTTGGTAAAACTGATTTTGCAGCACTCAGAGAATCAGGCAATTACTATGTTGATAAGACCGAACTGATTTACGAACTTGTCAACAATACTGATAATGAAGTTACACTCTTTACCAGACCACGCAGGTTCGGAAAAACACTCATGATGAGTATGATGGAGAACTTTTTCAGCATACAGAAGAAA
>CAMNGW010000108.1 GCA_946538615.1 uncultured Clostridia bacterium | reverse complement strand
ACAGCAGGTTCTGTCTGTCATTGAGCGCTACAGTACTGCGCTGGATCTTCTGGATGATTACGATCACCAGACAATGCAGCGGCCGAAGGGAATGGAATCTGCGTATGTGCTGACCTATGAAGAATGCCGGAACGTGATCGATCAGATGCGGTTCGGCAATGAATCGGATCTTTTCGGGAAAGAAAAGGATGATTCGTTCAAGGGCAGCATTGGCAACATCTATCAGTCTTTTGCCGGACAGGAAATCTATCAGACGCTGGAGGAGAAAGCAGCCAATCTGCTTTACTTTGTGACGAAGAACCACAGCTTCTGGGACGGCAATAAGCGCATTGCGGCCACCATGTTCTTATATTTTCTGGACCGGAACGGGATACTGTACGATGCAGAGGGAAACAAGAGGCTGGATGACCATACCCTGGTGGCACTGACCATCATGGTCGCGGAGTCCCGCCCTCAGGAAAAGGAAATGATGATCAGTGTCATTATGAATTGCATTGGATAATGCAGGATGGAAGAGTCCATATGGTGTCCCGGTAAGAGAACGGCATGACATCCTCCCTGATGGAACGATTCTCAATGGAGGGCTACTCAGAAGGCAGGAGAGAGATGAGAAAAGCCGGGGCAGGGGTAAATGGCACAAAAAAAAATCCCCGGAAAGGGGATTTATGAAAAACTGATCATTTTTCGGCCTGTACGATAGAAGAAGACAAGGATTTTTTTCCCCAGCTTGCCGGGAAGCACGGTTGTCATTCCGATCAGGTTATGGCGGAGCTTTTTATAAAGTTCAGGATCGAAATCATAGATGGTTTTCCACATATGCTCATGAAAAGCATGGCCGCGTCCCTTTTCATCAATGAACTGGAGAGCGGAAGTTGTAAAAAGCTGGCCTGCGGCGTTGTTGAGCATATAGTTGCGCAGGTGCCGGGGAAGGGCATTCAGTTCCTCCATGGTATAGCTGCAGATCATCTTTTCAGCAATCGTGGTGCACTGGTCAAGACGGCGGAGAATGATATCTTCATGGATGGACTGGTCCGGGCGGCCAATGAAGTAGCCATACAGAGGTTCCGGAAAATAGTATACACGCTTGACACAGGGAAGAGGCTGGTAAATATAAAGGTTATCTTCGTAAAAAGTGTGTTTTGGAAGGACCAGCGGCATATCCCTGAGCAACTGGGTGCGGTAGGCTATGGAGTGGATCATGAACTGCTTCCAGACCGGGAAATGATGGGCTTCGTCCCATGTCTGCACGGTATAGGGACGGAAAACACTGTTATAGCGGACAGAAAAAACATTTTCCTTGTTCTGCTGGTCATACACATAATCATTGACAATCATGTCCGGCAGGTTGTCCGGATCAAAAGTCCGGATCTTCTCCAGCAGATGGACAAGAGCGGCTGAATCCAGCCGGTCATCCGAGTCGACTGTCTTATAATACAGACCTTGGGCTTCCCGTATACCGGTGTTGAGTCCTTCACCATGTCCGCCATTGGGCTGATGAACTACGCGCACGAAGCTTGGATGCTGCTGGGCAAGACGGTCTGCAATCTGACCTGTCCGGTCAGTTGAACCATCGTCAACAATGAGAATATCCAAGTCATCTCCGCCGGGCAGCAGAGATTGAATGCAACGCTCCATGTAATCCTGTGAGTTATAACATGGGACTACCAGGGTGAGCAGTTTCATGAAAAAATACTCCTTATCGTGACATTAAAAAGCCCTTGTTCTTATAAGGGATAGTCATGACTATACCACCAGGGGCAGATGAAGTCAAATGAGAAAAAGCAGACACACGTGCCTGCTTTTCATGCTTGTCCTTTTTAATACTCCGGATTGGTGTGCTGCCTGGCAAGAGCCGCAGCCACGAAATCGCGGAACAGAGGATGGGGACGGTTGGGACGGCTCTTGAGTTCCGGATGGAACTGCACGGCGACAAACCAGGGATGGTCCGGCAGTTCGACGATTTCTACCAGGTTGCGGTCCGGGTTGGTTCCCGCCACGACCATGCCTGCGTCCATGAAACGCTGACGGTATTCGTTATTGAATTCGTAGCGGTGCCTGTGCCGTTCTTCAATATTCTGTGTTTTGTAAGCTGCATAGCTGCGGGTCCCGGGGACCAGAGTGCACCGGTATTTTCCCAGACGCATGGTATGGCCGAGGTTCCCAAGGTCCTGGTCCTCCATGAGCGCAATGACGGGATGATTGGTATGGGGGTTGACCTCAGTTGTATTTGCGTCGGAAAGATTGAGAACGTGACGCGCAAATTCAATGACAGCCATCTGCATACCCAGACAGATCCCAAGGAAGGGAATGCCATGCTCCCTTGCATACTGGATCGCGAGCATTTTTCCCTCAAGGCCACGTGTGCCAAAACCTCCCGGCACAAGAATTCCGTCGCAGTCTTTCAGCTTTTCAGCAACATTGTCTTCCTTAAGGTCTGCAGACTGGATCCATCGGATCTTCACATCAGCCTGGCTTGCGATTCCGCCATGGGTGAGTGCTTCCACAATGCTCAGATAGGCATCATGGAGTTCAACATATTTGCCTACCAGTGCGATGGTCACTTCATGGACCGGGTGCAGCTGCCGGTCGACCATGGTTTTCCATTCCTGCAGATCGCAGGGGGTATCCGGCAGACCAAGCAGTTCGCATACCTTGTCATCGAGGCCTTCATCATGAAGAAGGAGCGGAACCTCATAGATGGAACGTGCATTCTGGTTTTCGAAGATCCGGTCCGCGCCCAAATTGCAGTAGAGGCCTATTTTTTCTTTCAGGTCAGCAGGCAGCGTATGGTCGCAGCGGCACACGAGAATGTCCGGTGAGATGCCTATGCCGTTGAGTTCCTTGACAGAATTCTGGGTCGGTTTGCTTTTCAGCTCACCGGAGGCAGAGAGATAGGGAACAAGTGTAACATGGATATAAAGGCTGTTTTCAAAGCCGACCTCGGCACGCATTTGCCGGATAGCTTCCATAAAGGGCAGGGATTCAATATCTCCTACCGTTCCACCGATTTCTGTGATAACCACGTCCGGAGCGTTCTGCTGCCGGGAAACAAGGAGGATATTGCGCTTGATCTCGTTGGTGATATGCGGGATCACCTGTATGGTGGCTCCAAGGTACTCACCGCGGCGCTCCCTTTCAATCACTGTCTTGTAAACCCTTCCGGAAGTGACATTGCAGGCCTGCGTCAGGCTTTCGTCAATAAAACGTTCATAGTGTCCCAGGTCGAGGTCGGTCTCAGCACCATCATCGGTCACAAAAACTTCACCATGCTGGTAGGGGTTCATGGTACCCGGATCGACATTGATATAGGGATCAAATTTCTGGTTGAATACGCGCAGCCCACGGCATTTGAGCAGACGACCCAGAGAGGCAGCTGTAATACCTTTGCCGAGGGAGGAAACCACGCCGCCTGTTACAAAAATGAACTTGGTCTGCATGACATATCCCCTTGTTCTGAAAGATTGAATGATTATAGGTCTGCTGAAGACCCGTTGAGGAAGTATAGAAAAAAGGTTATCCTTCGTCAAGAATTTCTTCTGCAAATCCATCAAGAAACACAATGAAAACAGTGGAGTCTCCTTCCTGAAGGGATTTTCTATTCGGGTGCAGTGTGCTACAATGCCTGCGCACAGTATGGAATGGAGGCCGCAGACATGACGGGATCCCCTGATTACGGACGGACACTGAGGGCCTGCTATCTGGGATTTGTGACCCAGGCGATTGCAGCCAATTTTTCTCCCCTTCTTTATCTGACTTTTCATGAGACGTATGGGATTTCTCTGGACCGGATTGCAGTTATTTCAACTGTTTTTTTCTTTACTCAGCTGCTTACAGATTTCTTCTGCGCTCGATTTGTGGACCGTCTGGGCTACCGCAGGTGCGTGGTAGCCTCTGAAGTTTTCTCTGGTGTGGGGCTGGCGGGACTGGCCATTGTTCCGGACCTGATGCCTTCACCTTTTGCAGGGATCCTCTGCTGCGTCGTGGTTTATGCCGTAGGTTCAGGCCTGATTGAAGTACTGGTAAGCCCGATTGTGGAAGCCTGTCCCTTTGAAAACAAAGAAGGAACGATGAGCCTTCTGCATTCCTTTTACTGCTGGGGCGCGGTCGGGACAATCCTGGGATCAACTTTGTTTTTTGTGGTGTTTGGCATAGCCCAATGGCGAATACTCGCTGTACTCTGGGCCCTGATCCCGCTTTATAATATTGCTAATTTCTGCCGGTGCCCCATTGAACATCTTGTCGAAGACGGGAAGGGCATGTCCATCGGGGAGCTGTTCAGGACGCCTTTGTTTTGGCTGCTTGCCCTTCTTATGGTATGCTCAGGCTCCTCAGAAATCGCTATGGCCCAATGGGCATCTGCGTTTACAGAGGCTGCGCTTGGTGTGTCCAAGACAGCAGGGGACCTTGCCGGTCCGTGTCTGTTTGCAGTGCTTATGGGACTTTCCCGTGTATTCTATGGAAAGAAAAGTGAGCAGATTGACATGACAAGGTACATGCTCGTCTGCGGCGCGCTGTGTGCTGTGTGCTACCTGCTTGCTTCTCTTTCACCTTCTGCTGTCCTTGGACTTGCCGGCTGTGCGGCAACAGGGATCACCGTGGGCATTATGTGGCCGGGGACGATCAGTCTGTCGGCAAAGCACCTTCCAAGGGGAGGGACAGCGCTGTTTGCTCTGCTTGCGCTGGCGGGGGACCTTGGGGGCTCGGCAGGACCTCTTCTTGTGGGTGAAGTTTCGGCCCTTGCGGAGGACAATCTGAAACTGGGCATTCTTGCCGGGATGATTTTTCCCCTCCTGCTGATCGCTGGCCTGGTGGTTCTCAGAAGGAAAGAAAAAAAGGGCATATAATGTGTTTTTTCAGGTTCGTATTGCAACGGGGAGGCAGTAAAAATGAAACTTCAGGACATGACATTGCGGGAAAAAGTGGGACAGCTGTTCGTGGTCCAGCCAGATGCCCTTGAGGAGCAGATGGAAGCTGCAAGGCTCAATGATATGACAGCAGAAGGAACGCATGCAATCAGCAGTATGATCCGGGAGAGGTACGCACAGTACCCCTGCGGCGGGTTCGTCCTCTTCAGAAAGAATCTTGTGAATGATGAACAGGTGGAACAGCTGACCCACGACCTGCACCATATTTCGGAAATCAGGCCGCTGATCTATACCGATGAAGAGGGCGGAAGGGTTGCGCGCTTTGGGAACCATCCTTCCTTTGACACTCCCAAAGTACCCAGCATGAAAGCGATCCTCGACACCGGTGACCCAGAAAAAGCGTACGAAGCCGGTAGGACCATAGGAACGTACCTGAAAAAATATGGCATTGATGTGGATTTTGCGCCTGTGGCTGATGTGAATACCAATGCGCAGAATCCTGTGATCGGGGACCGGGCTTTCGGGAGTGACCCTGAAACTGCAGCGGTTTATGTGGTCCGTTACCTTGACGGCCTCCATGACGCGGGGATGATGGGGTGCCTTAAGCACTTTCCGGGACACGGCGATACCGCCAATGACACGCATACAGGCTATGCCCAGACAGAAAAGAACTGGGAGCAGCTGCTCAACTGTGAAATGATCCCTTTCCGTGCGGGTATAGGGGCTGGTGCGGAATTCATTATGACGGCCCACATTGCGGCACCTCATGTGACAGGGAGCCGTGAGCCCTGTACCGTCAGTCGTCTTGTACTGACTGACAAGCTCCGCCATGAAATCGGCTATGATGGGCTTATCATTACCGATGCACTGGCTATGGGGGCCATCACGCAGAATTACTCATCCGCTGAGGCTTGCATAGCCTGCATCAAAGCAGGCGTGGATATTCTGCTTATGCCATACAATTATTTCGAAGCCTCAGACGGTGTCATGAAAGCAGTTGAGTCCGGAGAGATTTCTGAGGCAAGAATCGATGAGTCAGTCAGGCGGATTCTGAGGGTAAAAATGGGGGAGTAAAAGATGGACCTTGAAAAACATGTGGTCAGCCTTGTCTCACGCTACCGGGAAGCCGGCTATTTCCCCACGTGTTCGCTCCGTATTTTTACGGAGAAGGCGTGTATATTTGAACACCACCAGGGTGTGGAAAATGCTTTTCAGCTCTATGATGTTGCTTCTTTGACCAAGATTGCCACGTCCACGCAGATCCTTCAGCTTATTGAGCAGGGCAGGCTGCACCTGAAGGATGAACTGCCCGTGCTTTTTCCGGAGATCCGTGCTTCGGATTTCCTGAATGAACGTCTGAGGAATGTAACCCTCTTCAGGCTGCTGACACACACATCCGGTCTGCCTGCATGGTATCCTTTCTATTCCCTTGAACTGGATTTTTATCCGGCCCTTGAACATGTCCTGAAGGTCTGCAGCAGAACGTCCGGCGTTGTCTACTCGGACCTTAACTTTATGCTTCTGGGCAAACTTCTTGAGCGCATGTATGACCTGCCCCTTGCGGACTGCCTTGAACAGAATCTTGTGCGTCCCCTCGGCCTGGGCAGCATGCTCTACCGGCCATCCCCGGAGAGGAGCGACCTGGTACCTTCGGATTATGGCAATGGGATCGAAGAGGGCATGTGTGAAGAAAGGAATATCAGTTTCGCGCATTTCCGTCCGCATTGTCCCGTACCGGGAAATGTCAATGACGGGAACAGCCACTATTATTTCCATGATGTTGCCGGTCATGCGGGCGTTTTTGCGGATACCCGGAGCTATATGCTGCTGTGCCAGATGTACATGAATGCAAAAAGCGGCATATTTGCAGATGCCCAGAAAACGCAGAGCACATCGCCCGGAAGAGGACTCGGCTTTCAGACTACGGTCATGTACCCGCACGGATGCGGGCACCTGGGCTTTACCGGGACAAGCCTGTATTTTTCCAGTGAAAGGCATATTGGTGTTGTCGCCATGACCAACCGGCTGTGCTATCCGCACGACAACCCCAATCCGGTCAATGATTTCCGGCGCGTGCTCCACGAGCTTGTCTTTGCCAGTGCAGCAGACTGAGCTTTTCAGGCTCATCCCGGATGTCCTGACCCGGAGCCTGACAGGCCAGGGAACGGTCAGGAGAAATTGGATACAGAAAAAGACGGTCAGCATGACAGACCGTCTTTTTCTGTGGACCGGAAGGACAACCATGAAGGCTTAGCCCTTGACACCGCCCAGTGCGATCCCTTCCACAAACTGCTTTTGCAGGAAAATATACAAAACGAAAGGAAAGAGAAAAGTCAGCGTGGCACCAGCCATGACCATCCCATAATTGGTGGTGGAATTGCTGGTGAGTGTTGCCATGGTCACGGGAAGCACATGCATATCTGAACGCGTATTGATGATCAGCGGCCAGAGGAAGTTGTTCCAGGCTGCGTTGAAGGTAAATATGGTCAGGGTGATCAGTGCAGGCTGGACAAGGGGGATGACGATGGTAAAGAAGCGCCGCAATTCGCCGCATCCGTCAATTTCTGCCGCTTCAAGAAGCTCATTGGAAACCTGTACCATGAACTGGCGCATGAGAAAGATTCCAAAAGCACCCACCATGGGCAGAATGAGGGCTGCATAGGTGTTGGTAAGATGGGCATAATTGATCATGACAAACATGGGGATCAGTATGACCTGCCCGGGGATCATCATGGTGGCAAGATATCCCTGAAAGAGTGCTTCTTTGCCGGGGACGGGCTTTTTTTCAAATCCGTAGGCAGCCATGGCGGATACAAGGTCCACCAGAAGGCATGAGCCGACCACGGTTACAATGGAGTTCCACAGGGCGCGGCCAAAATTGCGCTTAACGATGGCATATACATAATTGTCAAAGCTGAGGCGCAGGTCATCGAGTGTGATATAAAGGGACTCTGAGTCTGTGAAGGACACGGCTGCCATATAGATGAGGGGCGTAATGCACATGACGGCAAACAGGGTGATCAGCACTGTGCCGAGCACTGCGCCAAAGCTCACACGTTGTTTCAATTTCCGTCCCTCCTCTCATTAAAGAAGAGCGATTGCAGGAAATGGATCAGAAGAATGACAATCAGAAGGCAGATGGCAAGTGCGCATGCGTAACCGATCCGTTTATCCTGGAAGGCGTAGGCATAGATCATATAGGCAACGGTATAGGTTGCCCGCCCCGGACCGCCGCCAGTCATTTTGTAGACAAGGTCAAAGACCTGGAAGGATGAAATGATGCTCAGCGTGATGATCATGTAAGTGATCGGGCGCAGAACAGGCAGGGTGATAGCGAAAAAGCGCTGCAGGGGCCCTGCACCATCGACGGTAGCGGCTTCCCGGATCTCCACGGATATCCCCATCACACCGGCATAGTAGATGACCATGTAATAGCCTGTGTTTTTCCAGATGGAGACAGCGGCCACGGAGGGAAGCGCTGTAGCCTTTGTGCTCAGGAACTTTACCGGCGGGAACCCGAGAAAACTGAGGAACTGGTTGATCAGACCGCCTTTTGGCTCATACATGATGTTCCATACTGTCGCTGAGGCGATCAGGGAGACGATCACAGGAATGAAAATGATGCTGCGCAGAAAAGAGCCGTATCGGCCCTTGAGGTGTTCCGCAATAAAAGCGGCGATGATGAGCGCAAGAGCGGTCTGCACAGGGACGGTCATGAGTGTATACCGGACCGTATTGAGAAGCGCATCGGTGAGCACCTTGTTATTCACGAGCTTCATATAATTCTCAAAGCCGATCCACTCCGGAGCCGTTACCATGTTGTACTTGGTAAAAGAGAAGTAAAGCGACATGAAGATCGGAATGACATTAAAAATCATCATCAGGATAAAGCTCGGGGCGATATAAGCACAGCCAATGGCGGCTTCTCTTTTATATCTTGGAGAGTGATGTGGTTTCAAAGTACACCTCCCGGAAAAAGAAAGGGCCCCGGGCGGCAAGCCCGCCGGAGCCCTGACTGAAACAGGATTACTGCTTGATCTGTTCCTTGTAGTAGGTCATGGTTTCTTCCAGGACCTGTTCAGGGGTCAGGTCGCCCATGAACATCATCTGGATATTGGCCTGCAGGGCATCTTCAAAGGAAGCCTTGCCTTCGAATTCACTGACAACATACACTGCGTCGGTGTGGGCGCTGACCAGTTCGTCGTAGGCAGGGTTGTTGGTATATACGCTGTCCTTGGTGAAGCGCGGCAGGGCAAATACTTTTTCATGGAACCTGTCCATTGTTGCACCGCTGGTAATGAGCGTCAGTGCTTTCACGGCAAGGGCATCGTTGCCGCGTTCTTTCGTCTTCATGGCGACAGCAAAGGAGTCTGTTGCAGTGCGGGCTCCATAGCCTGCAGCACCCTTGAGGGAGAAGAAGTAGGACCAGTTGACGCCATTGTTGGTGAAAGAGTTGCCCTTGTTCATATCGGCTACGACAAAAGCGACTTCGCCGTTGGCAAACTTGTCAATGGATTCGCTCTCTGAAACGATGGTGTCATCGAAAATACCGGCATCATAGAAGGATTTGAGGAAATTCAGTGTGGCAAGACCGGCTTCATTGTTAATGGAAATCTCGCCGTTCTCGTCGAGCATCTTGCCGCCGGCCTGGAAATAATAGGGCCAGAAAGCGAGCATGAGTGCGCTGGTCCCGGTTGTTGCGCCCCAGTTCTGCAGGAAGGCCTGCTTGCCGTTTGCCTGAATGGTCTTGCAGGCTTCCAGGAAGGCGTCCCAGGTCTCCGGGAAGGTTTCAATGCCGTTCTCAGCCAGGATATCCTTGTTGTAATAGCCGGGGGCAATGCCGTCGTCCATGGGAACGATCACGTGTTCGCCTTCAGCGTTGACCGGACCGATATCCCAGAGAAGATAATTATCTTTTTCTTCCTCTGTCAGATAGCTGTCAAGACCAAGGAGAAGATTGTTTTTGACCAGATCGTAGTTGTCGGTGACATACACTACGTCAGGTCCGTCATTGTTGAGCAGTCCGGTGTAAATCGTGGTGTTGTAATCGGACCAGGGCAGGATCTCAACATGCACTTCACAATTGTTTTCAGCTTCAAAAGGATCAAACACGCCGTCCCAGAAATCCTGGTCAGAGATGGCATCTTCTGCTTTGGAGAACTGGTACTGGGGGATCCAGACAGTCAGCTTCTGGCTGTCAGCGCTTGCCAGGGACATGCAGGTGCATAAAAGGACGAGTGTGAGACATAAAGAAAAAATTCGTTTCATATGGAAAAGCCTTCCTTCCTCATTATATTGTTTTTTGGACTGGCTGTATTGTAGCAAAGCGGAATTGGGGCGTCAAGTCAGACTGATCAGGAAAATGGATGCTGGTTGCCGGAGCGGGACAGAAGCTGAGGAACGGGGCGCGTACATGCGGTGGACATTCTCAGACAGTTCAGCTGGCAGAAACGGGAAATGTGCAGTCAGCGCCTTTCGCTGCCCGGTGACCTGTACTGCATGCAGACAATGCCGGCAACAAACAGGAGCGTCCCGCCCAGGATCCAGATGGTGACGGATTCCTGAAAAAAGAGAATGCCCCAGGCGAGAGCAAAGAAGACCATCGTGCTCTGCAAAAGCGCGACCATCTGAAAAGGAACCAGGGGGATCGCCTTGGCATTGAGATAAAAGCCGATGCCAGTGACGAAACCGAACCACAAAACAGCGATCCAGCAGGGAAGAGAAGGCATGGAGACAGGCAGGAACTGACCGGAAGAAAGCGGGACAAAAAGGGAAAAGAAGGCGGAGAGCATGAACATGGTCAGGTTGCTGTCCAGGATATCGAAATGATCTGCCAGTTTCTTCTGGGCAAAAACGAAAAATCCTGCGCATACGCCGGAGACAAC
>CAMNGW010000107.1 GCA_946538615.1 uncultured Clostridia bacterium | reverse complement strand
GCTTCCATGCCCATCGTCTCGCGTCCCGTCGCCGCAGGGGACCTGCTCCTCCTTGACGGCGGCATCTCCGATCCCGTCCCCTACAGCTATATGAAGAGCATCGGATATGCCCACCAGGTGGTGATCCTGACCCAGCCAAGGGGCTATGTCAAAAAAGAAATGCCCATGCGCCCCCTCATGAAATGGCTCCTGCGCTCTGTCCCCAGGGTAGCCGAAGCCATGGCTGTGCGCCACATCGTGTACAATGATGCCATCAGGGAGATCATGCAGGCAGAGGCCCGGGGCGACGTCCTTGTCATCGCCCCTCCCGCGCCCCTGGGCCTGTCCAGAACGGAAAAGAATGCAGAAAAGCTTGAAATGGCCTATCAGACCGGCCGCAAAGCCGCCCTTGAGTGCCTGAGCGCTGTCAGATCGTTCTGTGACGCCCACGCAGGTCCTTTGTCCCCGTCCGGGGAAGGTTCTGTGCTCCCCTGAGTGTCCCGTCCCTTTCTTTCCCTTACTCCATGTACCCCCCGTTTTTTCCTGCCCCATCATGCCAGCCAGTGCCCGACCACTGCAGGACCAGGAGGTATGCCTGTGATATCAAGAATGATCCGCCCCGACGAGAAGGGCCGCTGTGACGAGCTTTTCTCCATCGCCTTTGATATTCCCATGACCCGTGAGGCTTACGAGCACCGCAAAGAGATCAGGGACAGCTGTCTGCGCTATGCCTCATTTCTCGACGACGATTCCACCATGATCAGCAAGTTTGTCCTCAATCCTTACACCATGACCTATGAAGGGGCCCCGTCCCTGATGTTCGGCGTGGGCGGCGTGTCCACCCTGCCCGCCTACAGGCACATGGGCGGCATCCGGGGCTGTTTTGAGGTTGCCCTGCCGGAAATGTACCGCTCAGGCGCGGCCTTTTCCATGCTCTACCCTTTTTCCCATGCGTTCTACCGCAAGTTCGGCTATGAGCTCGGCCTCACCTGTGCCGAGTGGACCGTCAGGCTCCAGAGCATTCCCCGTCTGGCCAAAACCGGGAGCTGCACGCTCCTTGACCCGGACCATACCATGGAAGTTGACGTCCTGTCCCTCTGCCACCTTTTTGAGAACCGCTTTAACGGCATGGTCATCAGCCGGGACGCGGGATGGGTACGGAAAACCAATCCGTATACGGACCGGCAGTACACCTATCTGTTCCGCGGCCCCAACGGCCTTCCCTGGGCCCTTGCCGCCTTCACGCCCATGACAGGACCGGAGCAGGCCTCGCGCTGGCTCAACTGTACGCGCCTGATTTTCACATCGCCCCAGTCCCTCATGGATGTCCTTCAGTTTTTCTCCGGCTACGCCTCGGACTATGCCTGTGTCCGTTTCCGCCTCCCTGAGTCCGTCCCCCTCTCCGGCATCCTCCCCGAGTTCAGCCTCAACAGCGTCGAGGTCCGGCACGCAGAGACCGCCATGGTCCGCGCCATCAATGCCGCTTACATTCTCGAGCATATGCGCGCCTACCACGACGGTCAGTTTACCCTTGAGCTGCACGACGATCTGATCCCGGAAAACAATGGGCTGTTTTCTGTCACGCTCTGTCCGGGCGGCACGAACCATGTGACCAGGCTCAAGGACGGGAAACCCGATCTTCAGACGGATATCCAGACCTTTTCCAGGCTCGCCATCCGCCGCAACGGCATGGAGCAGGCCCCCTGGCTGCCGGGGATGCATCTTATGCACGACGCACCTGCTCTCAGGAGCCTCTTCTATGCCTCACCCGGCTATATCACAGAATCGTTCTGACGCTGCCATCAAAAAAACAAGGAGATATACATATGCGTTACGGTTACTTTGACGACGCGCGCCGCGAGTATGTCGTGGACCGGGTCGACTGTCCCCAGCCCCTGACAAACTACCTGGGCACCCAGAGGATGGGCGCTGTCATTTCCCACCAGGCCGGCGGCTATGCCTGGCTTGACACCCCGGAGTACGGGCGCATCACCCGCTTCCGTCCCAACGGCGTCCCTTTTGACGGTCCCGGCCACTGGGTCTACCTCAGGGACGATGACAGCGGGGACTACTGGTCCGTGAGCTGGCAGCCCTGCGGCACGCCGGACACAGAGAACTACCGCGCCCGCCACGGGCTCAGCTATTCTGTCTTTGAATCTGAGCGCCATGGGATTTCTGCCACCCAGACCCTCTTTATCCCCAGGGAAAAGGACAAAACAGCCGATCCTGTTGAAATCTTTGACGTCCGCGTCCGCAACACTTCGGAGCATGAGCGCCATCTCTCCGTGTTCGGCTATGTGGAGTTCTCCTTCCACCACATTGAATTTGACAACCAGAATTTCCAGATGAGCCTGTACTGTGCCGGCTCCATGTATGAAAAGGGCGCCGTGGTGTGCGACCTGCACTATGAGGATGGCGAGTTTGAATTCTTTGCTTCCGACGCTGAGCCCGCTTCTTTTGACGGCGTACGCGATGCCTTCCTTGGCGCCTACCGCGGGGAGCGCAACCCCATCGGCGTAGAGCGCGGCACCCTCTCCGGGTCCACAGAGTGGGGCGGGAACCCTGTCGGCGCCCTCCAGCGCGTCCTCACCCTCGCCCCCGGTGAAGAGAAGCGCGTTCTTTTCTATCTCGGCCGCGGAGGCGGAGATGCCGCCCAGCAGGCCAGGACCCGGTATGATTTCCAGGGGACTGACGCCGCGTTTGCTAACCTTCGCGCCTTCTGGGACGCCAAGCTCGGCGCCCTGCAGGTCCACACGCCCCACGGGAACATGAACCGTTCCCTCAATATCTGGAACCTGTACCAGAGTGAGATCAATGTCCTTTTCTCCCGCTTTTCCTCCTTTATTGAAGTCGGCGGCCGCACCGGACTGGGGTACAGGGACACGGCGCAGGATGCCATGTGCATCCCCCACGCAGAGCCTGACATGTGCCGCACCCGTCTTGAGCAGCTCCTGCACGGGCAGGTCAGTGCCGGCTACGGCCTTCACCTGTTCGACCCCGCCTGGTTCGAAGAACAGAAGGTACAGGATTTCAAGTCCCCCACCGTCATCCCCGGTTTTGACAGCACACGTATCCACGGTCTCAAGGATGCCTGTGCCGACGATGCCCTCTGGCTCATCCCCGCCATCATTGAATATGTCCGGGAGACAGGGGACCTCTCCTTCCTGGAAACTGTCATCCCCTTTGCCGATGAAGGCAGTGCGACCGTCTGGGACCACATGCGCCGCTCCCTGGATTTTTCCTATTCGCAGACAGGCGTGCACGGCATTACAAAAGGTCTGCGCGCAGACTGGAACGACTGCCTCAACCTTGGCGGGGGCGAGAGCAGCATGGTCGCCTTCCTCCTGGTCTGGGCCACCAGCCATTTTCTGGATGCGGCAAGGAACCTGGGAAAGACAGAGGACGTGGCACACTATGAACCCCTGCTTGATGCCATGAAGGCGACATGCCAGAAGGTCCTGTGGGACGGCGAATGGTTCCTGCGCGGGTTCACCGCAGATGGCAGGCCAATCGGCAGCCACACCGCCCAGGAGGGCAAAATGCATCTGGAATCGGCGGCCTGGTCGGTCGTTTCCGGCACAGCCACCCCTGAACAGGCCCTGTCCACCATGGACGCCGTGGACAGATGGCTCTATACGCCCTACGGTCTCCTCCTCAACGCCCCGTCCTTCACCAGGCGCGACGACGGCATCGGCTTTATCTGCCGCGTCTACCCGGGCATCAAGGAAAACGGCGCCATCTTCTCCCACCCCAATCCCTGGGCCTGGGTGGCCGAATGCGCCATCGGCAGGGGGACGCAGGCCATGAAATACTATGACGCCCTGCTCCCTGAGAACCAGAATGACCAGATGGAGGTCCGCCAGGCTGAGCCCTACACCTACTGCCAGTTCATCATGGGCAAGGACCACACGGCCTTCGGGCGCGCCCGCCATCCCTTCATGACCGGCTCCTCCGGCTGGGCGTACTATGCCGCCACCCGCTACATGCTCGGCATCCGTCCCTCCTTTGACTCGCTCACCATCGATCCCTGCATCCCATCGGACTGGGACGGGTTCGAAGCGACCCGCCTGTGGCGCGGTGCACGCTACGAGATCCGCGTCACCAATCCCGCCCATGTGGAAAAGGGTGTTGCAGGACTTAAGGTGGACGGCAGGGAGGTCACTTCCGTCCCGGTCTTTACGGAAGGCGTGCACACCGTTGAAGTCACCATGGGGTAACCCCCTCAAACAAAAAAGACAGGCGCTGCCTGTCTTTTTTGCTGCACGGTCCACACATCACCGCGCCCCGCCGAGCTCCTGCAGGACGCGGTCAGGGTCCACATCCTCGAAGAGGTCAGGGTTGGCCATCTTGGCAAGGCGCAGCATGGTGACGAGCTGGCCCTTGGGTGTGCTGACCGCATCCGTTCCGACGACAAGCACGCGGTGATTCACTGCCGCGTCCGTCTCCTTCCAGCCGGCCCGGTTCAGGAGCCCCCTGACCACGCTTTCCGCATCCTCATCGCTCACCTTAAGGATCACCCCCGGGTTCTTGCGCGTGACCCAGTCGTCTGTGACCTTCAGGTTCTCCTCAAGGAGCCTGGATGAAACGTCATATGCCCCGCTCATGAGGATCATCTCGTGCTCCCGGGACTTTCTGAAGACCGTCACATGGTCCTCCTCGGATTCCCAGTACACATTGAGCTTTTTGCACTCGAAAAGGGAGGCAGTGCGCTGGGCGAGGAGCACCTCATAGTACGTCATAAGACTGTCTGCCGCGTCCCCGTCCGCAGAGATCCCCATCGCCTCTGCCTCGCTGGCTGTAAGGGTCTGCTTCGCTGTCTTCCCTGCGTCCCCGGAGAGCTGATTGGCACGCGTGTCATCCTCCCCCTGCAGGGCGTACCCGTCGCCTTCCCCAGGCCCATGCACGCTCCGGTCCTGGCCCTCTTCGATCTCCGCATCCGCCTTTTCATCGAATTCGCGGCCCGCAGCCTCCGGGTTCTCCCGCGTTTCCTCCCCTTCAGTTTCCTCGCCATCGCCCGGTTCAGAGGTCCCATAGGCAGCCCCTCCGGAGCCGCCCTGCACATCCAGGCCGCCTCCCCGGTCCACAATACGGGTCCGGCAGCCGCTCAGGGACAATACGAGCAGGAAAAGGAGCATAAGTCCGGCTGTTTTACGCATGCAGGCACCTCCTGTAGCGCAGGTCAAGCTTTTTCAGGAAAGGGGCAGGGTCATAGACCAGTTTCTCCGTAGCTTCAAGGAAATCCAGCATCTCCTGCCGTGCCTCCTCTCCCAGCGCATGGCTGCTGTAGGCGGCTTCCTCAAAGACTGCAACGGCCTTCGCGTACTGCTCAGGGTAGGGTGCGGGCATTTCCCTCACCCTGTCCCAGTCGCGGTACAGTCCCCTCCCGCCCAGGCCAGCCCAGGCAAGGTAGGCTGTGGCGTGACGGAAAATGGCTTTGACAGCAAGGGAAAGGTCCGCATCCTCAAAATCCTTCCGCATCACCGCGGCCCTGCGCTTCTGCCTGTCCAGGAGCCAGAAGGGGACAAAGGGCAGGACCACCAGAAGGACGACCGCAGCAAGGAGCAGAATGGTTTTCAGCACCTGCAGCGTCCGGGGCATGGAGATGTCTTCCCGGACCTCTGTCTTCAGACGGTACGTCTCCATGGTCTCCCCTGTGTTTTCCCCTTTCCTTTCAGAGAGAGGGTTCACATGCCGCGTCTCCCTGAGCTGCAGGGACATTTCCCTTGTCTCAGGCACGGCCGTGCCCGTCAGCGCACTGATGCGGTCCCGCACTTTTTCTGACGCCTCCTCCATCGCTGTGTCCGTCCCGGGGAACAGCACAGCACACAGAGCCATGACAAGGACAAAGAGCCCCACAAGGGCCGCCTTCCCCTCCCGCCCCGTCCTGAGAAGCCCGCAGACAGCACAGGCGGAGAGGAGGACATTCAGCCAGTCCGCAAAAGCAAGGCCATAATAAACCTGAAAAAGGACCGTGCACAGCGCAAAGGCGGTCCAGAGCCAGGGCCTTCGCAGGAGGACCACAAGCAGGAAGAGGGACAGGCCGGCCGCTGCCAGGCAGGCTAAGGCCATGCCGGTGTCTGTGTCCTCCGGGACAGTGAGGCGCGTGTACACGTATGCATTCCTGGCTTCAGAGGCCGTGCAGAGCTGGTTGTAGAGCGCATACAGTCCGTACCTTGCCCGTTTCAGGAAAAAAAGCAGGAGACAGGCGAGACCCGCCGCACCCGCCAGAACATACATGGCGCATCTGCGGCGCAGTCCCGTTTTTTCTTTGTTGCATTCTATGCCTGACATATTTTTCACCCAAGATCCAGAAAAGGCTCGTCCCTGCTGACACAAAAGCAGGGGTACAGGTCCGAGAACTGTCCCGCCTCCCGGCAGACCATAAGGACATTGCCTGTAAGAACCGGTACCCGCTCACCGGACGAAAAAAAGAGGAGCCGGTCCGCGTCCTCCGCTGCGCTCCAGTCCGTCGGAAGGTCCGTGCGCTCCGCTTCCAGCATGGCGTACATCAGGCCGTCTTCCCTCCCGTTTTGCACAGGGAAGGTCCTCAGGCCCTGCGGACCTGGCCAGATCACCGTGTGCGGGCACTCAAGGGCGGAGGATACGGAAAGAAGGGCTTCCAGTCTTTCCGGCGCTTCCCTGCTCTGTGTGTCCCAGACCAGGGCAAGGCTCTGTTCCGCGCTCCGTACGGTCCCGCGGACGACCGTTCTGTCCAGCTTGGCTGTCAGCTTCCAGTGGATGTTCCGCACAGGGTCCCCGGGGACATAGTCACGGACCTCATCGTCCCGTTCGCCCCATGGTGCCTTTTTCCCTGCTGTTTCAGGACCTCCGGACACCGTCACGCCGTAAAGTTCCGGGAGCACGCGGACCTCAGCATACGCTACGGATACGCGACGCGGGACAAGGTGCAGCACGTCCCACACCCGGGCTTCCCCCATGCTGATGCGGATGCTCCCGCAGTCGTGGCAGATTGCGCACAGTCCGTCCTCCCAGGGCAATGTCCGGACCTCGCCCGTCAGGGCATGCTGCAGGTGCACATTCCCCTCCACCCTGCACAGCCAGAAGCGGGGATGCGTGAGCCGCAGCACAATCTTCTCCCCCTTGCGGACCTCTCCGGGGACGTCCCAGACCAGTTCCTCCCGGGACTGCCAGCGCGAGAGCAGGACCGCCGCCACAGGGAGCATCAGGGAAGCCAGGAAAACGGCCCGGGTACCCGTGCTGTTCTCAAAGAAGAACAGCACGAGGGCAAAGAGAAGGTACAAGAGATAGGCCATACTTACCCCCTCAGGTCCGGTACCTCGGTCGCACCGAGGATCTCACGCAGCACGTCCGCCTCCGAAGATGCCCGCGCCTGTCTTGCCACAATCACGCGGTGCGCGCACACGTCCACAAAAAGGCGCTGCACGTCCCGGGGGAGGACAAAGTCCCTTCCTTCCAGATAGGCCGACGCCTTCGCCATGCGCATCAGAAACAGGGCGCCCCTCGGGCTGATGCCCAGCTCCAGCCTTGCGCTCTCCCTTGAGGCCACCGACAGTCTTGTGATATAGGACAGAATGGCCTGGCTCACCGTCACTTCCCTGACTTCGGACTGCATCCGGACCAGGTCTGTACCCACTTCTTCCACCTGCGTGACAGGATTTTCGGTCTGCCGGTCCCTGAGGAGCTGCATCTGCGCTTCATAATCCGGATAGCCCAGCTGCAGGCGCACCATAAAGCGGTCCAGCTGGGCATAGGGCAGGAGCTGGGTCCCTGCCGTCCCGACATGGTTCTGCGTGGCGATGACTATAAAAGGCGTTTCCAGGGGGTGGGTACATCCGTCGACGGTGACCTGCCCCTCTTCCATGGCTTCGAGGAGCGCGGACTGGGTCTTGCTGGATGTCCGGTTGATCTCGTCCCCCAGAAGGAGGTTGGTATGGCAGATGACGCCGGGCCGGTACACCATCTCCCCGCTCTCCCGGTCATAGACAGAGAACCCCACAATGTCCGAGGGCAGCACGTCCGGTGTAAACTGTACCCGGTGGCACACAAGCCCCATCGCCCGGCTCAGGGCAAGGGCAAGGGACGTTTTGCCCACGCCCGGCACATCATCCAGAAGAATATGCCCTTCGGCCAGCATGGCCATAAGGATCTTTTCAATCACATCCTGTTTGCCCACAATGACCTTCTGCACTTCGCCAAGGACCCTGCCAAGCTCTCTGTTCACGCGCATTCCCCCTAAAAAGCCCTGAATTGTTACTTTATGCTGATCCTGCCCTGCACCTCAAGGTTCACGGTGCCCTTCAGGACCTGTGAAATGTACTGCCACACCACGTCCCTGACAACAGCTGTGGTGATCGTGCTCTTCTCATTGGCCTGAGCCGCCTCCGGGAAGATATAGGAGGCGTCCATGCCGTTGAAATTGGCGTTGCTGGTAATGACCGCGTAGGTCCCGTCGGGTTCAAAGGGCCTGCCGTTGACTGAATCAATTGTCACGCGGGAGAGGGAGGCTGCCCTGTACCACTTTTCGCCGTACGCTTCGCCCCTGTCATACGGTCTGGAGGTGTCTACCGTATAGGAAAGGCCGGAAACCTGCATGAGGGCCGCGCAGGCATCCTTCGTCTCCTCCGTGCACGGGAGCCCCTGGGAAGACGCCTCGAGCGCTTCAAGGAGCTGATTGCCCGTCATATAGACCACAGCGACTTTATTGGGATAGGGCAGCACGGCAGCCAGGGTTTCAGCGCCAAACTTGCCCTGGGGGATATCGGCTTTCAGGTTGCCCGCGTTCCACAGGGCGACAGTATGGTCCTCGTCGGCGTCCACTGCCGTGATTCCCGCCGTGACGTCATCCTCTTCGAACCAGGCATCGATCCCACGGGACACCGCGAACCACCTGAGGGCGTCCGCCCAGAAGTCGCCGAGGTTCGTCTCCCCCGCCCTCGCCGCGTCCCCGCCAAGGAGCGGCGTTTCACAGTAGGCTTCAAGGGTCTCATCCAGTTCAATCACGTTGCCATGGGCATCGGTAAAGGTCACCGCGCAGGCCGTGGCAAGGGCCAGGCAGAGCACAAGGGCCAGCACAGAGCTTACAATCTGCTTCATTGTTCCATCCTCCTGTTTTTTGAGAAAAAGAAAAAGACGCCGACCATCTTAGGCTGGTCATAGGCATCTTGTGACACCTGTTTGGTTTTTCTGATTTCTGCTCCCGCTTGTGCGGTTCCCGTCAGCTTGTTCTGACGGGCGCATCTTACCAGATGGGTTCCCGCATGTCAATCTCTTCTTTACTTTCTGGTCCGATTCCGCTATCATTCCCACAGGCTACGAAATAAAATAACAGAAGGTGTTGATCATGAGCCGCAGCGCTGGCATTCTTCTCCCTGTCTCTTCCCTTCCCAGCCGTTATGGCATCGGGGCTTTTTCCAAGGAGGCTTACGCCTTTGTGGATTTTCTTGTCGCCTCCGGACAGACCTACTGGCAGATCCTGCCCCTGAGCCTGCCCAACCACGATATCGCTTTTGACTCCCCCTATCAGTCCTATTCCGCCTTCGCAGGGAACCCGTGGTACATCGACCTTGACGCCCTTGTGGACGAAGGCGTGCTCATGCGCGAGGAGGTCGATGCCGTCGATTTCGGCACCGACCCTGAGCATGTGGATTATGTGAAGCTCTTCGCGCTGCGCTTCCCGCTGCTGCGCAAAGCCTATGAGCGCAGCCGGATCGCAGAAAATCCGGATTACCAGAATTTTATCCGCGACAATGGATGGTGGCTCAACGATTATGCCCTGTTCATGGCGCTGAAGACATTTTTCGGGGACAAGACCTGGACACAGTGGCCCAGGGACATCTCCAGACGCTACGGCTTTGCCATCGACTACTATAACCGGGAGCTCTATTTCGACATCGAGTTCCATAAGTACCTGCAGTTCAAATTCTTTGAAGCCTGGTACAAGCTGAAGGACTATGCCAACAGCCGCCACATCCAGATCGTCGGCGACATCCCCATCTATGTCAACTACGACAGCGCAGACGTCTGGGCCCACCCTGAGCTGTTCCAGCTCGACGAGAACTGTGTCCAGACAGCCATGGCCGGGTGCCCGCCGGATGCCTTCTCCGCTGACGGCCAGATCTGGGGCTCCCCGCTCTACCGCTGGGAGGAGCACAAAAAGACCGGTTTCGGCTGGTGGATGGCCAGGCTCTGGCACAACTTCCAGATGTGCGACCTGCTGCGCATCGACCATTTCCGCGGCCTGGATGAGTATTTTTCCATCCCCTACGGCAGCAAGACCGCTATGACCGGCCACTGGGAGCCCGGCCCGGGGATCGCCCTGTTCCATCAGATGTGGGAGAACATGGGCTACAAGCCGGTGATCGTGGAGGACCTGGGATTCATGACCCAATCCGTGCGCGACCTCGTGCGCGCCACCGGCTTCCCGAACATGAAGGTGCTCCAGTTCGGCTTTGACGTCAATGACGTGGCAGCCGCCAATGATTACCTGCCCCACAACATCCCGCAGCACTGCGTGGTCTATACGGGCACCCATGACAACGCCCCGATCAACGGCTGGTTCAAGGACCTCTCAGATGAAGAGAAGGCCCTGGTGCGCAATTACTTCGGCGCCGCGGACGTCCCGGAGAGCGGCATGCACGAAGTGCTGGTTCGCGCCGCCATGATGACCTTCGCCGAGACCTGCATTATCCCTCTTCAGGATTACCTCGGCATGGGGAACGAAGCGCGCATCAATGAGCCCTCGCACCTTGAGAACAACTGGCACTGGCGCCTGCCAGACGGTCTTCTCACAGATTCCCTGTGTGAGGCGATCCGGAAAACGACCCAGCGCTACGGCCGTCTGAACTGGGAGAACGTCCACTGATCAGTCTGCCAAGGTCCGCAAGGTGCTTGGAGAGGGCAACTGCCTCCGCCGGCACGTCCACTATTTCACCTTAATGCATTATTATAGTAGCACGAAATTTTCAGAGCAAGTCTGAAAACATT
>CAMNGW010000106.1 GCA_946538615.1 uncultured Clostridia bacterium | reverse complement strand
GCAGCTGTTTTCAGGCTTATGCCCCGCGGCATGCCATCGAGCAGATCCGGACGGGCGAAGAAAGCTGGAGCTATTCCCTGATCCCCATTAAGACGCTCAGGGAATGGACAAAGAGCCTGAAAACCTATCTCATCAAGCCGCTCCATGATCTACAGAGGAGAAAATTCACCCGCTTTGAGAAAGAGAACATGAAGTTTGCCCCCGTCAGGAGCATTCAGGAACTGCCGGGGCTCAACGCGGATGCGGACGCCTTTGTCTGCGGGAGCGATGTGATCTGGAACTCTGCTTTCAACCACTCCTTTGATGCCTTTTATCTGGATTTTGCCCGGAAGTACACCTTCTCCTATGCGGCAAGCTTCGGCAAGGATGCGGTCAATGAGAGGGAGAAGGCGTGTATCCGGAAAAATCTGCCCCGCTTTGACGATGTGTCCTGCAGGGAGCAGTCGGGCGTGGAAACCATCAGAAAAGAAATTGGCAGGGAAGCGAGCCTTGTGGCGGACCCTGTGCTGCTTCTTTCACGCGGGGACTGGGAGAAGTTCTGCAAAGCCCCTGTCAGGGACGGAAAATACATCTTTGTCTATGCCACGCATCTCAATGGCACGATCCGGGAGGCCATTGACAGACTGAAGAAGCAGACGGGCCTGGAAGTGGTCTATTCGGCATGCGGTCCCAAACAGGCGCTGCGCCTTGGCATGATCCAGGTCCAGGGCCCGGAGGAATGGCTGTCGCTTCTGTGCCATGCCGAGTACGTCATCACCAATTCGTACCACGCCACGGCTTTCAGCACCCTTTTCCACAGAAAGTTCTTTACCGTTGTGGAGGGCGAAAAGGACAAGGGAATCAATATCCGCATGTATGACTTCCTTCAGACAATGGGCCTTGGGGACAGGATCATCAATACCGTCTCGGGCGACTTTGAACTGACACAGCCGGATTTCGGGGAAGCGGACAGGATGATCGCGGAGCGGAAAGAGGAATCTGTGGCGTACCTCAGGCGGAACCTGGAGGCCGCTTATGAGCAGAAACTGGCTGCAGGCAGAGGAGCAAACGGTTGAATCATGGAAAAAAATTGGGAAAAAGAGAATCTTAAGCTGGCCGAGATGAGACAGGAGACTGCCTCAGGCGGCGGGGAAAAACTCATTGAGAGACAGCACGCGGCGGGAAAGCTGACCGCACGCGAAAGGCTGGAAGCTCTTTTTGACGACCATACCTTTGCTGAGATCAATGATATGGTGAGTTCCCGTGCGACAGACTTCGGGATGGACAAGAAGAAAAAGCCGGGTGACGGCGTCGTGACGGGCTACGGAAAGATCCATGGAAGGATCGCCTTTGCGTCCTCCCAGGATTTTACCGTCAGCGGCGGGTCATTGGGTGAAGCGCACGCCATGAAAATATGCCGTGCGATGGACCTGGCTATGGAGATGAAAGCGCCTTTTATTGCCATCAACGACAGCGGCGGCGCGAGGATCGAGGAAGGCATTGACTCGCTGGCCGGGTATGCCGATATCTTTTACCGCAACACGATTGCCTCGGGCGTGATCCCTCAGATTTCCGTCATCCTCGGGCCCTGCGCCGGGGGGGCGTGCTATTCGCCCGCCATCACGGACTTTATCTTTATGACGCAGTCCAACAGCCAGATGTACATCACAGGGCCCGCGGTGGTCAAATCCGTCACCGGCGAAGTGATCAGTGCAGCTGACCTTGGCGGCGCCGGGGTGCACAGCTCTGTCTCCGGTGTGGCACATTTTGTGTACCAGGACGAGCTTTCCTGTCTCAACGGCGTCAGAAGGCTCATGGGCTACCTCCCGCAGAACCATCTGGAACGGTCCATGACGGTGCCCGGGAAAGAAGTGGACCGCACAGCTTCCCTGCCGGACATTGTCCCCTCCGACGGCAAGCGCGGCTATGATGTGCGTCTTGTCATTGAGACCATGGCCGATCAGGGGAGCTTTATGGAAGTGCAGCCGGATTTTGCACGGAACCTTGTGGTCGGGTTCGCAAGGCTCAAGGGGAGGACAGTGGGCATTGTGGCCAACCAGGCTCTGTACATGGCCGGGTCCCTTGAGATCAACGCCTCCGACAAAGGCGCACGCTTCATCCGTTTCTGCGACTGCTTCAGCATTCCGCTCCTGACGCTGGTGGACGTCCCGGCGTTCCTGCCAGGGAGCCAGCAGGAGCACGGCGGGATCATCCGCCACGGGGCGAAAATGCTCTATGCCTACGCAGAGGCCACGGTTCCCAAGGTTAGCCTGATCATGCGCAAGGCCTATGGCGGTGCCTACATCGCCATGAACAGCAAGGGGCTTGGTGCCGACATCGTATTCGCCTGGCCGATTGCTGAGATCTCCGTCATGGGCGCTTCGGGCGCTGTGGCCATCATTGGGAAAAAGAAGATAGAAGCCTCCCCGGACCCTGCGCAGGCGCGCAGGGAGATGGAGGAGGAGTACAATCAGAAGCAGATGAACCCGTACGTCGCGGCCCGCCACGGGTACGTGGATGAGGTGATCCTGCCGGAGGAGACAAGGGACAGGATCGTGTCTGCCTTTGACATGCTGCAGGAAAAAAAGAAGCAGCTGCCAGAGAAAAAGCATGGCAACATCCCTCTGTGAGCCGGTGCGTGTACCGCGCCTTCCCTGAAGATGGGTCCGGAAAAAAGGAGAGCAGAATATGGCTGAGTGTCACGTCAGCACAGAACAGATTGCCGCGATGGCCATAGCAGCCATTGCGGAGGAAGAAAAGACCGATGCTTCATGCATCCGGATCATATCTTTCAGAGAGGTCCCCAGGAGTCCCCTGGAAAAGTATCTTGCGGACCATCAGATTGCGTATCATAAATATCAATTGGGGGAAGAGCTGTGAGCAAGTATCGGATCACCCTGGACGGCAAAGTGTACGAAATGGAGATTGAGCGCGTGGACGGACAGGCGGAAGAGGTCAGGAAAGCGCCTGTTCCTGCACAGGAAACCAGACCTGCTCCTGCACCGGAGACCAGGCCGGCCCCGTCCGCAGATGCCGGGCAGTCCCCGGCTGTGAGGAGCCCTATGCCCGGAACGGTCCTGCGGATGAACCTGGCCAAAGGCGACAGGGTGAAGAAGGGGCAGCCCGTACTGGTCCTTGAAGCCATGAAAATGGAAAACGAGATTGTGGCCCACGGCGACGGGGTTCTCTGCGAAGTGTACGTGTCCGCCGGGGACACCGTACAGGGAGGGGCGCCGCTGTTTGAAATCGGGAAGGAAGAGGCAGTGGTCAAATGAGTTTTGATTTGGACATGCCACAGAAAAAGCTGTACATCACCGATACCATCCTTCGCGATGCGCACCAGAGCCAGGCCGCGACCAGAATGCGGCTTGACGACATGCTTCCTGCCTGTGAGGCCCTTGATGAGATCGGCTACTGGTCCATCGAATGCTGGGGCGGGGCGACGTTTGACGCCTGCATGCGGTTCCTTCATGAGGACCCGTGGGAACGGCTCCGCGCGCTGAGGAAGGCCCTGCCGCATTCCAGACTGCAGATGCTCCTGCGGGGACAGAACCTGCTGGGCTACCGGCACTACGCGGACGATGTTGTCGAGGCTTTCGTGGAAAAATCGGTCGGGAACGGGATCGACATTATCCGTGTCTTTGATGCGCTCAATGACACGCGCAATATGGAAGCGGCCATGAAAGCGGTCAGGAAGTACGGGGCAGTGTGCGAGGCCGCCATCAGCTACACCACCAGTCCCGTGCACAATGAAGCTTACTTTGTCAGGCTGGCCAGGCAGCTTGAAGAGATGGGCGCAGATACCATCTGCATCAAGGACATGGCCAATCTTCTTCTGCCGATGGACGCCTACTCGCTCATCAGGGAGATGAAAAAGGAAGTGCATGTCCCGATTCATCTTCACACACACAACACCACGGGGACGGGTTCCATGGTGTACTTTATGGCGGGGCTGGCTGGCGTGGATATCGTGGACTGTGCCCTGTCGCCCCTTGCCAACGGCACGTCCCAGCCTGCGACAGAATCCATCGCTGCGGCCTTTGCGGGGACGGCGAGGGACACCGGCCTTGACCAGAAAAAACTCAGCAGGGCCGCTGAGCATTTCAAGAAAGTGGCCCAGAGCATGCAGGATGAGGGCATCCTGAACCCGAAGGTCCTGCGTGTGGATCCGAATACGCTCCTGTACCAGGTACCGGGCGGCATGCTTTCCAATCTGCTCAGCCAGCTCAAGCAGGCCCATGCGGAAGACAGGCTGGAGGAAGTCCTGCAGGAAGTCCCGAATGTCCGCAGGGATTTTGGCTATCCGCCCCTGGTGACGCCCACGAGCCAGATTGTGGGTTCCCAGGCTGTGCTCAATGTCATGAGCGGTGAGCGCTATAAGATGTTCCCCAAGGAGTCGAAGATGCTCCTCAGGGGAGAGTACGGGAGGCTCCCCGGGGAAGTCAATGAAGAGGTCCGCAGGAAGGCGCTTGACGGGGCACCTGTCATTACCTGCAGGCCCGCGGACCTGCTTGAGCCTGAAATGGAGAAGATGCGCAAAGAAACCAGAGAGTATGCCAGGACCGATGAAGATGTGCTGAGCTGTGCTCTGTTCCCACAGGTGGCCCCCGATTTCCTGAAGAAGAAGTACCATCCTGCACCGGAAGAAAAAGTGCGTGAGATCACCGTAATGTGGAAACAGTGAAAAAAGGAGAAAGTAGCCTATGCCGTTCTTTTCATATGACAATATAAAGATAACAGGTATAGCTTCTGCTGTCCCTACGCAAAGGGTCTGTGTCGATGCGTTTGCCGACGAATTCGGACAGGATACGGTAGAGAAGTTTACGAAAATGACAGGCGTCAGATCGTTCCGCCGCACCCTGCCCCACCAGACCGCCTCAGATCTGGGTTTCGTGGCTGCACAGAACCTCCTGGAGAAACTGGACGTGGACAGGGACGAGATCGGGGCCTTGATTTTCATTGCCCACAGCGTGGATTACAGAAGACCGGCTACTGCATGTGTCCTCCACAAGCGGCTGAAGCTGTCCACGGACTGCGCGGCGATTGATATCGGCCTTGGCTGTTCAGCCACCGTATACGGTCTGGGAACGGCGGCTTCCATGATGAACTGCTCGGACATCAGGAAGGCACTGGTGATCACAGGGGAGACCCTGACCAAAATGGTGAACAGCAAAGACAAATCGGTGGCCATGCTCTTTGGCGACGGCGGCTCCGCGATGCTCCTTGAAAAAGAAGAGGACCATCCCCTGCACGTGCTGCTGAAGACGGACGGCGAAGGATACCGTTCGATCATTGCCCCTGCGGGCGGGTTCCGGAACATGGACGCGCCGCATGATGATTTTGTCTGGCCGGATGGGAACATCCGTTCGCTGTACAACACCTATATGAACGGCACGGATGTCTTTGCGTTCACCATCCGTGACGTGCCGGATTCCATACAGGAATTTCTGCGCCGCACCGGCACGGGCGTTGAGGATTACGACTGTTTTGCCGTCCACCAGGCCAACCAGTATATCCACAAGCAGCTGTCCAAAAAGACGGGCATTCCCATGGAAAAAATGCCCCTGTGCCTTGACCGCTACGGGAACACCTCCGCACCGGCGGTCACCATGACGCTGTGCGACCGCTACGGGGAGACAAGCGGAGAAGTGATCAGCACCATGTTCTGCTGCTTCGGCGTAGGTCTTTCCTGGGGCGTAGCGTCTGCGAAAATCAGCACGGACAACATTTTCCCGATCATTGAGACGGATGAAATCTTTACCGAAGGGATAATCAACAGTCCATTTTAAAAGGAGAGGCAGCATGATCAGATTTGATTTCTCCGGAAAAAGGATATTGGTCACAGGTGCTTCCTCCGGAATCGGCAGCTCAGTATGCGAGCTGCTCAAAGGTTCCGGCGCTGAAGTCATCATGGTCGCCAATCATATGGAAAAGCTTGAGAAAAAAGCCAGCGAGCTGGGGATACCGTATTACTACTCGGTGGACCTTTCGGATGTGAAAAGCGCAGGCGAGGCCATCGAGGCGATTGTCAGGGAGAGAGGACCGCTCGACGGCTTTGTCCACAGTGCAGGCATAGGGACCGTAAGACCTGTAAAAATGTGCACGTATGATTTCATGAAGTCCGTGATGGACGTGAATTTCTTCTCTTTTATTGAGATCATCCGGGTCATTTCCAAGAAAAAGAACTTCACGCCGGGCATGAGCATTGTCGGCATCTCCTCGGTGGCCTCCTTAGAGGGGAACCAGAGCAAGACAGCTTACTGCGCCTCCAAAGCGGCTATGGACGGTGCGATCCGGTGCCTGGCCAAGGAGCTCTCCCCGAAGGACATCCGGGTCAATTCTGTGATGCCCGGCATCACAAGGACCGGGATGATGGGCAGCATGCTCGAAGTCGGGGAGGATTCGGAGGACTTCAAGGGCATTCTGCAGAGGCAGTACAGAGGGATCTGCGAACCGGAGCAGGTTGCCATGGCGGTCGCCTTTCTCCTGTCGGAGGAGACCCGTTTCACAACAGGCTCGTCCATCGCCGTGGATTCCGGAAGGCTCTCTTCGTAAAAGCCTGACCAGTCAGAGAGGGAGCAGATGGATCAGACAGTTTCAGATCTTATTTATTTGACCTGTTCGGTCATCAACGGGAGGACCCCCGACCGGGAGAGGACCCGGGCCATGGACATGGAAGCCCTGTTCAGACTGGCCACGGTGCACCAGATGACTTCTGTCGTGGACTTTGCCCTTGAAAAGGCAGGGGTCAGGGACGCCCGTTTCATTGCGGAAAAAATGGGCACTGTGGTGGCCAATGCCAATTTTGACCATGAGCGCAGGGCTGTCACAGATGCGCTCAGGCGGGAAGGAATCTGGTACCTGCCCCTCAAAGGGATCCTCCTCAAGGATTATTATCCGCATCCTGCCATGCGGCAGATGTGCGACAATGATATCCTCTATGATGCTGCGCGTACGGAAGATGTCCGCAAGATCATGGAAGCGCAGGGGTTTGAGATGAAACCCCCGGACCTGATCGAGCACCAGGAGGTGTACTACAAGCCACCGTCATGCGTCTTTGAAATGCACTCCATGCTCTTTGATGACTGGTCGGACCCAAAACTCTGTCTGTACTACCAGGACGTGCTGCAAAGACTGCACGGCGAAGGTCCGGAAAAGCATTTTACGGATGAAGACTTTTATGTGTACATGGTCGCGCATGAATACAAGCACTTTGTATGGAAGGGCACCGGCATCCGGTCCCTGCTGGATGTCTATGTCTTCCTCAGGCATTTTGAAGGGCGCCTGGACTGGAAGTACATTGGGACGGAAGCCGAAAAGCTGGGGATTTCTGATTTTGAAAAAAAGAACCGCTCCATGGCCATGAAACTGTTCGGAGAGGGCAGCGCGGACGCGCTGGATGCACAGGAGCAGGAAATGCTCGGGTATTTTATCTCCTCGGGTGCTTACGGCATCAAGGAGCATGACGTAGCCAACCAGTTCCATCTCCTGGGACTGCGCTACCTCAGGGAAAGGATCTTCCTGCCCATGAAGCTGGTGAAGTTCCGCTATCCCCTGTTCTACCGCTACAAGGTCCTGCTCCCCTTTCTTCCCTTCTACAGGCTCGTGCGCGGCTGGAAAAATATGTGTCTGGAAATCAGAACGTTATGGAAAACAGGCAGAAGGAAAAATCACAATGATCACAGCAACCCAGAGTAATCTGTTGGATATTTTATCGGATGTCCTGTTTCAGACCGGGCGGGAGCCCAGCGGGACGGTGCAGTGGAACGGGATCCTTGAGGAAGCATACGCCCAGGGTGTCTTTCTGCTGGTGTACGGGGAAAAAAAGGACAGTATCGCGCCTTACCTGTCAGAGGACGATGTAAAGACATGGGACGGGACGTTCTTCCGGTTTTTCTCATCGGGCATGAAGAACAGGTACCACCACAATAAGGTCCACGACATGATGTCCGCATCCGGGGTCCCCTATGTGATTCTCAAGGGGCAGGCGTCGGCATCCTATTACCCGAAGCCCTATCTGAGGAGCTCCGGGGACGTGGATTTCATGGTGGGCAAGGAAGATATCGAGAAGGTGAAGGCTGTTCTTGATGAAAACGGCTACAAAATCAACAGCCACAGCGACAGCCAGTTCCATATTGATTTCCACCAGAAAACGATCACGCTGGAAATGCACTGGGAACCCAGCGGGGTACCCAACGGCGACAAGGGGGACCTGTGCAGGGAATATCTGAAGGATATCTTCTCCACATCGGTATGCTATGATGAGGAGGACGCGCATTTTGTGGTTCCCGACGCTTTCCATCACGGCCTCATCCTCCTGCTGCACACGGCCCACCATATGATCAACAGCGGCGTAGGCCTGCGGCACTTATGCGACTGGGCGGTGTTCGCCAACCGTTTGAGCGACGAAGAGTTTGTCAGGCTCTTTGAGGAAAGACTGAAAAAAGCCGGACTGTGGCGCTTTGCCCAGCTGCTGACGCAGCTGTGCATCCGCTATCTTGGCTGCAGCCCCAGAAAGTGGGCCGTGCAGGATGATCAGGCGGATGAAGAATATCTGGAACACTTCATGCAGGACGTGTTTGAGAGCGGCAATTTTGGACGGAAAGCCCCTGAGAGGATCAATGAAGCAAAGCTGATGACAACCGCTTCGGAGGGCAAAGTCACAGACGGGTACGGGGCAGCCAATTTACTGCACGCGCTGGCCGACAAAGCGAGAACGGAAATGGAGATATGCAAGCGCATGCCGGTCCTGATCCCGGTTGGCTGCATATATGTCCTTTACAAGCATATCAGGAGAATTATGAAGGGCGGCAGGCCGAAGATCCACATCTCGAAAATGGTCAGCGGGGCCATGGAGAGAGGACAGATCTACCGGCGGTTCCGGCTGTTTGAATGAGCATGCCGGACCGCTTCCTCTGCTGCATGCACATCCTGCTTTTCCTTGGGGGCATCCCCAGGGCGGAAGAAGGACAGGAAAAAGGAACTTCATTGGTACAGGCCATCACAAAGTAAGTTTATTCTTGCTTCCTGAAACTGCCATCTGCTGGTCTGAAACGTATCAATATCTGGAGAACGTTGAAATGCATTCCATTCAGAGCAGGCAGCGATGAAAGAAAGGCGAGAAGAAGGAGGGCATCATGCGACTGAAAAACACCTATGAGATTATGGATGTTGAAGGACAGAGCGTTGCTATACCCACGGATGAAGATGATGAATTCAAAGGCATGGTAAAGCTGAACAAAACAGCCAAGGAGATCTTTGAACTTCTTCAGGAGGAGACAACGGAGGAAGACATCGTCAAAAACATGATGGAGAAGTTTGATGTATCGGAGGACGTTCTCGCAGCAGATGTCCACAGGATTATCATCAAATTTAAAGAAAGAGGCATGTTGCAGGACTGAAGGGCTCCGTCCGTACGGTGGAACGGCCTGTCTGCTCCGGTATTTCCCGGTGAGGGAGATGGCGGGCAGGGCGGCTCAGAAGAGGCAGCAGGCGGAAAGATGTTCAAAGACCCTGACAGAAACATTCTGGCAGGGTATTATTATGGAACGGAAAAGAGCTGGGCATCATGGTAAAGAACCCTTGTTTTGAGATTGTGGATATTGCAGATGAACATGTCGCGGTCCCTGTGGGAGAGGAGGCCAAGTCTTTCCATGGCGTGGTCGCACTGAGCGGGGCAGCGGCTTTCCTGCTGAAAAAACTGGAAACGCCCAAATCGCAGGAGGAACTGCTGACGCTTCTGACGCAGGAATATGATGTGGCACCTGAACTGGCCAAAGAAGATATCGGGAAGCTGATCCGGACATTGTCCGAGATGGGTATTATCCTGGAATAAGATCAGGAAGATTTTGAAGAGTCTGTATGGATAAGATGCATGCACCTGCCAATCTCATTGAATTGGCCAGGCAATTAAAGGCAGAAGGCGTACCTCAGGACGAGTGGGAACGGTACTATAACGTCTTTCTGGAGCAGAAGGCCCGCCAGCAGGCGATCCCCATGCACGGCAGCTTTGAACTGACGCCGCAGTGCAACCTGGACTGCAAAATGTGCTATGTCCATCTCACGCCCGGACAGTTCCATGACGTGCTGAAGGCCGACGAATGGAAAGAGATTATCCTTCAGGCGCACCGTGCCGGCATGATGCAGGCCAATCTGACGGGCGGGGAGTGCCTTCTCTATCCGGGTTTTATGGACCTGTACCGCTACATGTACCAGCTTGGCGTTGTTCCGTGCATCCTGACCAATGGCATTCTGGCCAATGAGAACTTTGTCCGGGAGATGCAGCGCTTCCCGCCCAAAATGATCCAGATCTCCCTGTACGGGAGTTCAGAGGATGCCTATGAAAAGGTCACAGGCCACAGATGCTTTTCCCTTGTCATGGAGAACCTGAAAAGACTGCACAGTGCCCATGTGCCCGTCAAAATCACGATTACGCCAAACATCCACATGCGTGGGGACATTGGGCCCCTGCTTAAGCTGGTCAGCACGCTGGGGATCCCTTCCAATGTCAATGCCAATCTGATCCTGCCAAGAAAGAACACGGGCAGGACCCTTGAGGACCTTACGGTGGATGAGTACGTGGAAATCTATAAGACCAGGGCCGCGCTGACGGGGAGCACCCTTGCTCCGGTGGAGATGAGTGAACTGCCGGATGAGAGCCATGAGGAGACCAGAAAGTATGGTCTGCTCTGCGGTGCCGGCAGGAGCGCTTTTGGGGTGACGCACCAGGGAAGGCTCTGTCCTTGTCTCTCATTTGACGAGTATTCCATCGATCTGAGATCCACGGATTTTGCATCGGCATGGAAAAAAGTGAACCGGTACGCTGAGGGCTACCCTCTTCCGGCAGAATGCGGAGAATGCATTTATCTGAAGCGATGCCTTCCGTGTATCGCTATGCATAAGAACGCTGTCAGACCGGGGCACTGTGACACAAGGATCTGCGAGAGAACAAAAAAACTGACAGCGGCAGGATTTGTTCCGGTGCCGGGAGAGGTGGAAAAATCAGAATGAACGCATCTGAGACAAATACGGGAAACAGGGACGTGTATTCATAAGAGATGACCAAGCAATAGGAGAAGTTGGAAATGATACAACG
>CAMNGW010000105.1 GCA_946538615.1 uncultured Clostridia bacterium | reverse complement strand
AGGCCGGTAAGGCCCTGTGTCATTCCCATGAACGTGCCAAGGATACCGAGACTGGTGAGGAGACTCGGTATCAGTTCAGCCAGCGTTGCGTTGCCCGGTCCGTGTGTGACGGTGTCATCATTGACATAATCCTCCACGTTGCACGGAAGACCGCGGCGGTCCAGCTGAATGGCGTTCTGAAGGAACCTCAGCCAGCACCCGCGCAGCCTTCGGCCAAGAAACATGTTTTCCTGCCATACAGGATGGTCCGTCAGCGTGCCGGCTTCTTCCTGAAGGCGGCGGACAGCACGCCGTAAAGCCCGCCGGGTTGTCCATAAAGGAATCAGACACTTGAACACGCCAATCATGGTTACCACAGCAATGGCACAATAGACAGCATAGTCTGTAAGATGGGGCAGAAGACTGCTGAAAAAATCAAGAAAACTGGGCATCCGGACACCTCCAAGTTGCAATAACACTATAACGAACGGAAAGCCCTGATCCATCCGGTACAGCGATTATACCCAAGAGAAGCAGAAATGAAAAGGCTATGTGCGATTCCGGTTTGGTTGACCGGAGTCAGGGAGGGTGATAAAATGCTAACCTGCCAAGATTTGGCAGTCACTTTTGGAGGGAAATGCATGAACCTTGACTGGAATAAGATTGAAGAAATGCTTGAAAAGGTGCAAAAAGCGCCGAGGTACACCGGCGGTGAGATGAATACTGCCATCAAGGCGTGGGACCAGGCGGAATTACATTATGGTTTTTGCTTCCCGGACACATACGAAGTGGGCATGTCCCATCTGGGCATGAAAATTCTCTACGGACTGGTCAATCAGCAGTCTGACATGCTCTGCGAGCGTTTTTTCATGCCATGGCAGGATATGAAAGAACTGATGGAAGCGGGAAATATTCCGCTTTTTTCCATGGAAAGCCGCCATGCTCTCTCAGATTTTGATATGATCGGATTTACCCTGCAGTATGAGATGAGCTATACCAATATCCTGGCTATGATGGACCTGGGCGGTGTCCATCTGAGAGGAACGGACCGTACGCGCGAAGAACCCATTGTTGTTGCAGGCGGTCCTTGTGCATTCAACCCTGAACCCCTGGCTGATTTTATTGATGCATTTATGATCGGAGACGGGGAAGAGGTCACTCTTGATGTGTGCCGCACCATTCTTGAGTGGAAAAAAAGCGGGGAGCCCCGTGAAAACTGCCTGAGGAACCTGGCGAAGATCCGGGGCGTATATGTACCTTCCCTCTATACGGTCACATACAGGGATGACCAGATGGTTGAAAGCGTCACACCCTGCTGCCCTGATGTGCCAGAGCGCGTGCTGAAATGTATTGTCACCGATCTTGACAAGGCTTATTATCCCATGGACATTCCTGTGCCCTATACTGAAATTGTCCATGACAGGATCATGCTGGAAATCATGAGGGGATGCACCCGGGGGTGCAGGTTCTGCCAGGCCGGCATGCTGTACCGTCCTGTGCGGGAAAGGAGCATCAGAAGGCTGCTTGAGCTTGCTGCCTCCCTTGAGAAGACCACGGGCTATGAGGAAATCTCGCTCTCGTCTCTCTCCAGCGGAGATTATACATGCCTGGCTGAACTGATCCGTGAACTGATAAGACGGTTCCAGAAAGAACATGTATCGATCTCGCTGCCTTCGCTGCGCCTGGATTCCATTCTGAAAGAATCCCTTGAAGAAACCCAGAAGGAGCGCAAGACAAGCCTTACTTTTGCTCCTGAGGCCGGCACACAGCGGCTCAGGGACGTGATCAACAAAGGGATCACAGAAGAGGACCTGATTGAAAAAGTGACGGATGCCTTTTCAGGCGGCTGGAGTGCTGTAAAACTTTACTTTATGATCGGGCTGCCGACGGAAACATACGAAGATCTTGACGGTATTGTTGACTTGGCCAGAAAAGTGTCCCGCTGCTATTTTTCCCTTCCCAAAGATAAACGGGCAAAAGGCTTCCGGGTAACGGTTTCTGCGTCTTCCTTTGTTCCTAAGCCATTTACGCCTTTCCAGTGGGCGAGTCAGGATACGCAGGAAGTACTGATTGCCAAACAGCACTATCTCAAAGAAAAGCTGCGCGAGGTCAAAGGCGTTGTGTTCAACTACCATGAGAGCAGAACGAGCTACCTAGAAGCTGTCTTTGCCAGAGGGGACAGAAGACTGTGCGCCGTGCTAGAAGAAGCTTACCGGCAGGGATGCTATCTGGACAGCTGGAGCGAGTTTTTTGATTATGACAAGTGGATGGAGGCTTTCCGGACCTGCGGTCTGTCTCCGGAATTTTATGCTTTCCGCGAGCGCACCAGGGACGAAGTGCTGCCATGGGACCATATCGACAGCGGTATTACCAAGGCGTTCCTGTGGCATGAAAAAGAAAAAGGGGACGAAGCGCTCGTTACGCCGGACTGCAGGGGCGGCTGCAACGGCTGTGGGTTAAATCGGTATGAGGGGGTGTGCCAGTATGCGCATGTACGCCGTGTTTGAAAAAAATGAACGGCTCAGACATATCGGCCATCTGGATATTCTGCGCACGATGCAGCGGGCTCTTCGCCGCAGCGGTCTTCCGGTTGCTTATTCAAAAGGGTTTAATCCGCATATGCTTCTGGGCTTTGCCTCAGCACTCTCGGTAGGCGCTACAGGTGACAACGAGCTGATGGAAATGGAACTGACAACAGATACCATGCCTGTCGCTGAGAATGTGTTCCTGGAGAAGCTGAACCAGTCGCTGCCGCCGGACCTGCGTGTCAAACGGGTGGGTGTTCTGCCCGACCAGACAGGCTCACTGATGTCGAGGGTTGCCGCAGCTTACTGGCACATTGTTTTCCTTCAGACGCCTGATCTCTTTCTGGATACGGCCCGTGAACTGCTGGCAGGGGATGAGATCCTGGCTATACGGAAAACAAAATCGGGTGAAAAGGAAGTTAACATACGCCCCAGTATCTATGAGTATCAGCTTATGCCGGAAGGCATGGATGTCATGCTTTCCCAGGAAGAAGGTACCACATGCAAACCAAGCATGCTGCTGTCAGCCATAGGGAAAAAAGCCGGGACGGAGACACCGCGCTCCAGGGTTGAGCGCATATGCCTGATGACAAGGAATGCGGAAGGGATGCTTATGCGTCTGGAGGAATCATTGTGAGAGAAATCATTGCCGCAAAAGGACTTGTACAGGAAACGGCCGTGGTTGAAGACGGCAGGCTCGTGGAGTTTGTACGGGACGAATCCGATGCCATTGCTGACACCGTGATTTTAGGGCGCGTTGAAAGGATTGCTCCCGGTTTGCGGGCGGCTTTTGTCGATATTGGTGAAGAAAAGAATGGTTTCCTGCCATTGGAAGAAACGCACTTTGAAGCAGAAAAGCTGAACACAGGCGATCGGGTGCTGGTGCAGGTCAAACGCGAAGCAGCGGGGAACAAAGGGGCTTTCCTGAGCCGGGATATCGCACTGGCGGGCTCTTATGTGATTCTTCTGCCTAAAAGCAGATATGTCGGCGTGTCTTCAAGGATCACATATGAACCCCGGCGTGAGGAACTGAAGGAGATGGGTGAACACCTTTCGGGAAATGCTTTCGGGCTGGTCATGCGGACAAGCAGTGAGAACGCGGATGACTATCTGATCCGGGGGGAAATACGTTCACTGTGGAAAACATGGGAGGAGCTTGCCAGGGTGGCCGCGACGGCTCATGCACCATCACTGATCTATCAGAAAACAGGCACAGCAGAGCAGCTGCTGATTGACTATATTCCCTCCGGAGTCGAATCACTTACGACCAATATCAGCGAGCTTTACGAGAATTACCACAGGAAAATGAATGTGTATTTTACCCAGGACGATCCCATCAAAGCGCGTGGACTTGACCGTGAGCGGGACCGTGCCCTTGACCGGAAAGTCTGGCTGAAAAGCGGCGGGAACCTTATCATTGATGAGTGTGAAGCCCTGACAGTGATTGATGTCAACACAGCCAAGAGCACAGGAAGTAAGCAGGACAGACAGATCCTGATCCGGACGAATCTTGAAGCGTGCCACGAGATTGCAAGGCAGGTACGGCTCCGCAATCTGGGCGGTATCATCCTTATTGATATGATTGACATGCAGACCGACGAGGAGAGGGCCATTGTGCTTGACGCCCTCACGATGGATTTCCAGCAGGACCGTGTAAAAACGGTAATACATGGTTTTACCAGCCTCGGCCTGATTGAGATGACAAGAAGGCGCACAAAAAAATCCCTGCGCAACAACTATGGTCACATATGTCCTGTGTGCCATGGAGCAGGGTTTCTGCCTGATCAAAAAGACAGCGCCATTTTTTCATCCGGGGTTGAGTCTGTGCCCCACGTTTCAGACCAGCACAGAGATGAAACAGAAGAGAAAACGGATGGAGAACGGAATGGAGACGAAAAACAGGTTTAAAGAGCTGAACTATCAGGAGCTTGAACAGCGCCAATATATCGAAGATGTCCGAAATATGGCACAGCGTCCCCGTACCTATCATGTTGTGACATACGGCTGTCAGATGAACGCCCATGACAGTGAGAAGCTTGAAGGCATGCTGGAAGAGATGGGACTTGTCAGAGCTGAAGTCCGTGATGAAGCAGACTTTGTGCTTTTTAATACATGCTGTGTCCGGGACAACGCGGAGCGCCGTGCTCTGGGAAATGTCACATGGCTCAAGGAAGTCAGAAAACAGAGGCCTGATCTGATGATTGGGGTCTGTGGGTGCATGATTCAGGAACCGGGGATGGCAGAAAAGATTGTAAAGCAGTACGGCTTTGTTGATCTTGCCTTTGGTACGGCAGCATTGCACCGTTTCCCGGAACTTTTCTGGCGCGCGCTGCATGAAAAGCATGTGGTCATTGAGACGGGCGGGGACGATGTGATTGTCGAACAGATGCCTGTCAGGCGCTTGCGCCATGATGCTGCTTATATCAGCATTATGCAGGGATGCAATAATTTCTGTTCTTTCTGTATTGTCCCTTATGTGCGAGGACGTGAGCGCAGCCGCAAAATGGAGAGGATCCTGCATGAGGCGCGTATGCTCAAAGAACAGGGGTGCAAAGAAATCATGCTGCTTGGCCAGAATGTCAACAGCTATGATTCGGATGGAACAGGGTTCCCGCAGCTCCTCACTGCGCTTGATGAAGTCGGCATTGAGCGGATCCGCTTTATGACCAGTCATCCAAAAGACCTGTCGGATGATCTGATCCATGTGATGGCTGAAGCAGAACATGTGCTTCCACAGTTCCATTTGCCTGTCCAGTCCGGGGATGATGATATCCTCAGGCGCATGAACCGGCACTATGACAGAAAGCATTATCTGGAAAAGGTCCGCAGACTGCGGGAGGCCGTTCCCGGAATTGGCCTGACTACCGATCTGATCGTCGCGTTCCCGGGAGAGACAGAGGAACAGTTTGAAAACACACTCAGCCTTGTGCAGGAAGTCGGGTTCGACTCGGCGTTCACGTTTATCTATTCTCCCAGAACAGGGACGGCAGCGGCCCGGATGGATGGCCAGATTCCCAAAGAGGTTGCCAGCGAACGGATCCAGAGGCTCATCGCGCTTCAGGAGACTTGCCAGAGAAAAGCGATGGAGCGATTTGTTCATATGAAGGAATCCGTCCTGGTGGAAGGCTTTTCAAGACGTTCATCAGAAGAGGTCTCCGGACGGGGAAAGCATGGTGTTTCAGTGACACTGCCGGGGACAGAGGCGGATGTAGGGAAGATCGTCGATGTGACAGTCACAGGCATTAAGCAGAATACCCTGATTGCCTCACGGCTGGACTGACAGGAGAACAGTTTTGGAAACAGTATATATGAAGGCCACAGAATTGGCCGATGCGATCCGGGAAAGCAAGGTCTATCAGGACCTTCAGGCTGCACGGGCAGCCCTGTCCTTGCCCGAGGCTGTCAGATGCAACGAGGCATATGACAAGGTATGGGCAGAAGTACAGTCAGCGCTGAAAAGTCAGACAATGACCAGCGAAGACGCTGCGGATCGGCTCAGGAAGGCAAGAGAAGAGAGAGATGGGTGTCCGCAGGTCCGGGAGTATATGCAGGCCCTGAGAGCATATCACCGGGAGATGGACAATATCTCAGAACTGCTCGGTACCCTGCTCGGAGAAAAGTCAGGTGCAGCGTGCAGTGGAAACTGCAGCGGATGCCGGACGTGAGAAAGGAAGAAAACAATGGCTTTGTCACCCATGATGCAGCAATATCAGCGCATCAAGGAAAAATATCATGACTGTCTTCTCTTCTTTCGGGTTGGCGATTTCTATGAGATGTTTTTTGAGGATGCGAATACGGCCAGCCGCGAACTGGAGCTCACTTTGACAGGAAAGGATTGCGGACTTCCTGAAAGGGCACCGATGTGCGGCGTTCCTCACCATGCTGTGAACACTTACGTCGAACGGCTGGTCAGCAAGGGCTACCGGGTCGCTATATGTGAACAAATGGAGGACCCCGCCCTTGCCAAAGGACTGGTTGAACGGGACGTCATACGGGTCTATACCGCAGGCACCCTCAATGATCCAAGCATGCTCGATGAGAGGAAACCCAGTTATATTCTTTCGGTATGTGCGCAAAGCGGAAAGTGCGGCCTTGCCTTTTGTGATGTTTCTACTGGTGAATTTCAGGTCTATGCAGTCGACAAGCCGGAGAACAGAATAGCGGATGAGATTGCCAGAATTTCACCAAGCGAGATCATCACGCAGGACATTCAGCGTCTGCAGGCCCTTATGCCAGGGGAAGAATTCCCGTCTGTTTCAAGACAGCCTGCTTCATGGTTCACATATGCAAATGCAGAGGGGGAACTGCTTTCCCATTTTCATCTTCAGGACCTCTCAGGACTTGGTCTGACAGGGGAAGACAGGGAGATGACCGGGGCAGCCGGTGCACTTCTGCATTATCTGAGGGAAACCCAGAAGAATGCGCTGGAGCACATCACGGGGCTGAGGCTGTATCAGGGCTCGAAGTATATGCTGTTGGATGCCCATACACGCCGCAACCTTGAACTGACGGAGTCGATACGGGGCAGAAACCGCAAGGGAACGCTGCTGCAATTATTGGACAGGACAAGCACGGCCATGGGCGGGCGCCTCCTCCGCAGCTGGATTGAGCAGCCGCTCGTTGACCGTATGCAGATTAACCGGCGGCTGGATGCTGTGGAAGAATTTACAGACCAGCATGTTCTCTGTGAAAGACTGGCTCAGGAACTGACAAAAGTCTATGATGTGGAGAGGCTGCTTTCCAAAGTGTCTTATCAATCATTGAATGCACACGACTGCCTCTCGCTGTGCGCTTCTTTTGGGAGGATCCCGTCGATCCGGGGCCTCCTTGGGGGATGCCGAAGTTCCTGTGTCAAAGAGATTCTGGAAAGTCTTGACCCTCTGGAAGACATCACGGACCTGCTGACACGTGCCATACACCCGGATGCACCGGTTGTGATTACGGAAGGCAACATCATTCGTGACGGATACAGCAAGGAACTCGACGAGTACCGCGAAGCGGCCACCCATGGCAAGCAATGGATACTGGACCTTGAAGCCAGGGAACGGGAACGCACCGGGATCCGCAACCTGCGTGTGCAGTATAATAAGGTATTTGGCTATTATATTGAGGTGACCAAGTCTTTCCTCTCGCAGGTCCCCGACAACTACATCCGCAAGCAGACGCTGACGAACGCAGAGCGTTTCATGACGCCTGAACTCAAGGAAATGGAGCAGAAAATTATGGGTGCCCAGGAACAGTCTGTCCGCCTTGAGCTCCGTCTGTTTTCAGAGATCCGTGAGACGATTGCCGGACAGATTGCGAGGATCCAGCATACAGCCATTGCACTGAAAACGCTGGATGCGCTGATCAGCCTTGCAAGGGTAGCTTCTGAGTACCAGTATGTACGGCCCGCCATTACAGAAGACGGAGTTCTGTCGATTGAAGAGGGAAGGCACCCTGTTGTTGAGCAGAACCTGAAAGATGCAGGATTTGTGCCCAATTCCACACAGATGAATGAAGAAGAGGCCCGCATGCTGATTATTACCGGACCGAATATGGCGGGAAAAAGCACGTATATGCGCCAGGTGGCACTGATCACCCTTATGGCGCATATTGGATCATTTGTACCTGCTGCACGTGCATCTGTTCCGATTGTTGACCGGATATTTACCCGTGTAGGTGCTTCGGATGATCTTGCCAGCGGACAGTCCACATTTATGGTCGAGATGGCGGAGACTGCCGCCATTCTCAGGAACGCCACAAGGCACTCACTGATCATTCTCGATGAAATCGGCCGCGGCACGTCGACTTTTGACGGCCTTGCCATCGCCTGGGCCGTCGTGGAATATCTTGCCGATAAAAAGAATTGCGGAGCAAAGACGCTGTTTGCAACACATTACCATGAGCTTTCTGAACTTGAGGGACATCTGGACGGTGTTCAGAATTATTGTATTTCTGTCAAAGAACACGGTGAGGATGTTATCTTTCTCAGGAAAATTGTACGGGGCGGTGCGGATAAATCCTTTGGCATCCATGTGGCCAGTCTGGCTGGCATACCGCATCCCGTCCTGGTGCGCGCCCATGAAATCCAGGCAAGGCTTGAAGTGAGCGATATCAACCAGAACACCATTGGTCAAAGTATTCTTGGCGAAGAAGAAAAGCGTGAGAATGAACAGGTGGACCTTTTTGATTATCAGCGTATGGAGATCATCAATGACCTGCAGAAGCTGGATATCATGGCGCTGACACCTATCGAAGCTATGAATACGCTCTTTCTTTTGAGGGAGCGTGCGCGGAAACTGTGAGGTAAGGCAGGCGGAACATGGAAAAACGTATTCTTCCATTGACGGAAAGTATGATTGGCAAAATTGCTGCCGGTGAAGTGGTTGAGCGGCCGGCAGCTGCCATCAAGGAATTGATCGAGAACAGTCTTGATGCGGGTGCAACCAATATTACCATTGAGATCCGGGATGGCGGCATTACCTATTTCCGGGTCACAGACAATGGCTCAGGGATTGATGAACGGGACATCCGTATGGCATTTGAACGTCATGCCACCAGTAAAATTTCCACAGAGGAAGAGCTGAACGGGATCGAGACACTTGGTTTTCGCGGTGAGGCCCTGGCAAGCATTGCGGCCGTTTCCCGGGTGACTTGCCAGACCAAAACAAAAACGGCCGTTTCAGGCGTCCGTCTTGTCAATGAGGGAGGAAGAATCACCGCGATTGAACCGGCCGCCTGTCCGGACGGGACCAGCATCACAGTCAAAGACCTTTTTTTTAATACCCCTGTCAGGCTCCAGTTCCTCAAGCGTCCCTCGACAGAGGCAGGATACGTGGCCGATACAGTCATGCATGCCATTCTTTCACGGCCAGATGTTGCGTTCCGCTATATCAGCCAGGGAAAAACCATTTACCGTTCTCCAGGGGACGGCAAACTGGAAAGTGCCGCCTACACGATCTTTGGCCAGGAAATGTTCAGAAAGACCACAAGACCTGTAGAGGGGCACATGAACGGCCTGCTTGTGCACGGATATGTCGGAGTTGGTGAATCAGGCAGGGGCAACAGAAATGCAGAACTCTTTTTCATCAATGGCCGGTACCTGACATCATCGCTTCTCTCCACTGCTGTAGAAGAAGGGACAAGGGAACGGGTCATGATCGGGCATTTTCCGATGTGTATTCTGCACCTGACCATGCCGTATGACAGCGTAGATGTGAATGTGCATCCTAATAAGCTGCAGGTCAGGTTCCGGAAGGAAGCCGAAGTGGAATCCGCCCTTGCCTGTTTGGTCAAGGATGCCCTGACGGACCGGGACGTGTTTGCACAGAGCGAAGTCATTGAACTTGAAAAAAAGGAGGACAGTGTGCCTATTACAGTCTCTGCTACAGAGACGATCCTGCCTCCGGTTCCTGAAGCAGCGGAAATCAATCCGGAGCCGGCGGTCACGGCCTTTATCCCTGCTCATCCTGTGCAGTCACAGACGATCGTGTCACCAACGCCTAAAATGCCGTTTTCCCGCTCCGGTGAGACGTTTGCTTCATATGTACCGCCAGTTCCTGCTGAACCCCTCCCCTCCGGTGAACAAAAGTTCCAATTTGGGGATGATATGGACGATATGGGTTCCGGACCCGTGTCCTTTTTACCGGACAAGGCTGATGAACCTGCAAAATTGCGCCTGATTGGCAATGTGTTCAATACCTATATCCTTCTGGAGTATGAGGATCAGCTGGTAATGATTGATCAGCACGCTGCCCATGAGAGGCTCAATTTTGACAGCATGATGAAGGCGTATGACCAGCACCGGGCGGGTCAGGAACTGCTCGTCCCTATGATTGAACAGGTCACGCCGCGGGAAATGGCTGTGCTTGAGGAAAACAAGGAACTGCTTGAGCGCCTTGGCTTTTCAGTAGAACCATTTGGGACCGGGGAGGTGGCTATACGTTCGATTCCTATGATACTCGGGCAGCCGCAGACTGCAGCATTTTTCAGGGAGATTGTTGACGAACTTTCGGGAGAGCCGCATGGGTTCACACTTGAAAAACGCAGGACGGCCATTTTGCAGGCAGCCTGTAAGCATGCTGTCAAGGGCGGTGAAAAACTCAGCGAAGAGGATATGCGTGACCTGGTCGAACAGCTGATTGACAGGCATGTGACACCAACCTGCCCCCATGGGCGGCCGCTGGTTGTTTCACTCAGCCATACCGAACTGGACCGCAAATTCCGGAGAATACAGCCGAACTAATGGAGGCAACATGATCTATGTGATAGCCGGACCTACAGCTTCCGGCAAGTCAGCGCTGGCTATGGAGCTGGCTGAACGCATGCATGCAGAGATCGTTTGCATGGATTCCATGCAAATCTACAGGAGAATGGATATCGGAACAGCCAAGCCCACCCGGGAGGACCGGGCAAGGATACCCCACCACATGCTGGATGTGGTCAATCCGGATGAACCGTATTCTGTAGCAGCTTACCGGGACGCAGCAGAGGCATGCATGACAGACATTCTGTCACGTCGGAAGGCCGTCGTGGTTTGCGGCGGGACAGGTTTCTACCTCAGGGCGCTCCGTTATCCCATGGCCATGGGGGGCACAGCATCAGACCCGGAGATCCGTGCTGAGCTTGAAGCGATGTCCAGAGAAAACGGCGGTGCGGACCGTCTGCATGAGGAACTTGACCGGGTGGATCCTGTGACTGCCCAGCGCCTTCATCACCATGATGTCCGGCGTGTG
>CAMNGW010000104.1 GCA_946538615.1 uncultured Clostridia bacterium | reverse complement strand
AAGAATCCGGCTTTTGATTTCATTGGTTACATGAGGTACGACCTGAACAGTACCGCCGTGATATTCACCGGCAAGTTCCCGCTCCATGATCCGTTTATGGACTTTTCCGGTCGTGGTGCTGGCCTCGCCGTGAAGGTTTTCATCAATAAAGCGCTCGTAATGCCCGAGATCCAGGTCAGCGGCTATGCCGTCATCTGTAATGAATGCTTCGCCGTGCTGTAGAGGAGAGAGAAGACCAGGGTCAACATTATAATAAGGATCACATTTTTGCATGCTCACCCGGTAGCCGCGGGCTTTCAGCAGGCGGCCGAGAGATGCGGCAGTGATTCCTTTTCCCAGAGAGGAAACGACACCACCTGTGACAAAAACATACTTACAAGACATAGAACGCCCCATCCTTTCTGCGCTAAGGGGAAAAAACATACCCAATAATTTTAGGGGGATAGCACGTAGGTGTCAAGAATCAGTTTTTATCTTGTCATTTTTTACGAGAAGTGATTTTTGAGGATGGAAAAGATCGTTCAGGATCATTACACTTGAAAGGACATAAAAGAAATTGTATCCGAAAGGAAGAGTTAAGACAGGAATTGTATCATATGATAAATGAGATGCTGGCAACAGGCTGTCAGCGTGGGAGCAGGCATGTCCGTACCTCTTTTTATGCCGGGAAAAGTATAATGTTTCCGCTACTACATAAGTGGACAAGGATCATATGGAACAGTTTTTTCATTGCACCGGCTATTTTCGAAGATTTGATCAGGACTTGCTGTGGTACAAAAAAGCACCAGTGAATTCCGGAGCAAAGCGATAGCATTATTCTGTAACGGGAAACATCTTGCACCCGTATTGAGAGAAAAAACATAACGGATCAGCAGATGGCCGGTATGGGGAAAGTTGTGGTTCCTTTGTTATTGGTCAGGATATCTAATGGGTTTTTTACACAGATTGCCTTGCTGTGAAATCATTTTTTATGTAGAATGCATATTGAAAGATGGCATAAGATGTGCCTGAAAACCTATGATTCAGGAGGAAAAGGGATATGGACCCGAATATGTACAAACGCAATGAACTGCTTGCCCAGCAGGTCATAAAAGGACTGGCCAGCCGGAACATGACCGGCTATTATGCCAGGAATGCTGAAGAAGCCAGGGAAATAGCACTGTCCCTGATCCCGGAGGGAAGCAAGGTGACAATGGGCGGAGCGATGAGCGCCCATGAAATCGGCCTTGTGGAAGCATTGAAGTCCGGGAACTATCAGTTTATTGACCGTGACCAGATCGAGGACAAGCGTGCTGCTATGCTCATGGCTTATGATGCGGATTTCTTCCTTTCAAGCTGCAATGCGATGACCGAGGACGGTATTCTTGTGAATATTGATGGCAATGCAAACAGGGTATCTGCCATTGCACAGGGACCTAAAAAGGTGATCATGATTGTCGGGATGAACAAGGTCTGTAAAGATTGCGACAGTGCCATGAAACGGGCCCGCAATGTAGCTGCACCGATCAATGCACAGCGGTTTGGTTTGTCCACTCCCTGCTCAAAAACGGGGGCGTGTATGGATTGCAAGAGTCCGGATACGATCTGCTGTCAATTCCTGATTACGCGCTATTCAAGACATAAAGACCGTATTCACGTCATTATGGTCAATGATTCTTTAGGTTTCTGATGTCGTATATGTAAATAAAGCAAAAGAAAAGGCGGAGGACCGCCTTTTCTTTTGCTTTATTTACTGATCGTCCTCGTTTTCATGATACAGGAGGCTGAGTTCGGATTCGGGATCAAACAGGTGAACAACTTTGCTTGGGAAACTGAAGTAGAGGTCATTTCCTCCCTTGAGACCTGCACGCTGCTCCTTTGTCAGATCAATAGTGGGAAGACGCAGGATGATCTGATCGCCGGAATCGGTGGTCACGTGCATATGCAGTTCAGAGCCCATCATTTCAACAACCTGAATTTTGGAGTGGATAGCATTGCTTGCATTACCGAACTGAACTGCGGTATGCTCAGGCCGAACACCAAGTATGACAGGCTGGCTTTCGACTCTTTTCTCTTTGAGAATCTGAGCTTTTTCCTGCTCTACCGGGACGGTGGTTCCAAGAACCTCTACCTGATAAGAACCGGCTTTTTCCACAAGTTTGGCCTTGATAAAGTTCATTTGCGGGGACCCGATAAAGCCTGCAACAAAGAGGTTTTTAGGTGTGTCAAAGACCTGCTGCGGGGTGCCGACCTGCTGGATATAACCGTCTTTCATAACAACGATCCTGTCGCCAAGTGTCATGGCTTCTGTCTGATCGTGTGTGACATAGATAAAGGTCGTATCGATCCGTTTGCGAAGGAGAATAATTTCAGCGCGCATCTGGTTGCGCAATTTGGCATCAAGGTTGGACAGCGGTTCATCCATGAGGAAAACCTGCGGTTCCCGGACGATGGCACGGCCGATGGCAACACGCTGGCGCTGACCGCCTGAAAGCTGCTTGGGCTTTCTGCCGAGGTATTCAGTTATGCCGAGAATCTCAGCGGCCTGACATACGCGTTTATGGACTTCCTCATTGCTCATTTTGCGCAGTCTGAGGGAGAAAGCCATATTTTCATAGACCGTAATATGGGGATACAAAGCATAGTTCTGGAAAACCATGGCGATATCGCGGTCTTTTGGTTCCACATCATTGACAACACGGTCACCAATTTTGAGTGTCCCGCCTGTGATATCTTCAAGGCCTGCTACCATGCGCAGCGTGGTGGATTTACCGCAGCCGGAAGGCCCGACGAAAACGACAAATTCCTTGTCACGGATGCGAAGGTTAAAGTCATGGACTACGACCAGTTTGTCGTAGGCTTTTTTAATATGTTCAAGGGTTACACTTGCCATTGCTTGTTACCTCCTTCTTCATCAGCCTTTAACGGCACCGCCGGTCACGCCTTCAACATAATACTTCTGAAGGAACATAAACAGAAGTGTGATCGGTATGGCGACAAGGACACCGCCTGCACAGAAGCGGGTAAAATAGCCCTGATAGTCGTTCGTGTTGACCCAGCGGTACAGACCGACGGCAACGTTATAGGATTCTGCGCGGCCGAGGGCCACATAGGAGGCGAAGACATAATCGCCCCATGGCGCCATGAAGGCCATCATAATCGTATAGATGACAATCGGCTTTGACATGGGCATAATGATTTTCCAGAACACTTGGGCACGGGTAGCGCCATCGATACGGGCGGATTCATCCAGTGATTTGGGAATGGTATCAAAAAAGCCTTTTGAAATGTAGTAGCCCATACCAGATGATGCACAGTAGATGAGAATCAGTCCGGGGATGGCACCTTCCTGGGTCAGACCGAGCTGTTTGAGGAGAAAATAGAGCGCGATCATGGTAAGGAATCCGGGGAACATCCCAAGGACCAGGACAACATTCATAAAGAGCTTGCGCCCTTTGAAACGCATGCGCGAGAGCGCGTAAGAGACGGAAAGAACCATGGCAGTCTGAACGACAGCACAGACCAGGGCAATAATCAGCGTATTGCCGTACCAGCGGAAAAAGAGTCCGTCCTGAAAAAGAAAGCGATAATTATCCAGAGAAAACTGGTGGGGGATCACATAATCCACCATGCCGCCGCTCTCAGTAAGATAGGAGCGGAAAGACTGGAGGACAAGGAAGACAAAGGGAGCAAGCCAGATAATGGACATCACGGTGAGCACGATATAAATCGAACGGTTGACGCGTTTTTCATGCTCTTTTTTGCTGCGAAGGTATTTCTCTGACTTGACTTCTTTGATAACGCCTCTTTCCTCATCGATGACTATATCGACTTCGGGTATTTCCGGCTTTTTCGTCGTCATTGGAAATCCTCCTCATTTTTGACCGAGGGCATCAGGTTATACACCACGAGGTTGATAATAACTGTAATGATGAAGACCAGAATACCGATGACCGCGGCGATCTTATAGTTGGTGTCAGATACTGTCATTTTATACAGCCAGGTAATCAGAAGATCTGTATAGCCGGCGTTGCCTGCCAGCTCCATGGAAAGCGGCTTGCCTTGTGAAAGGAGGAATATGACATTGAAATTGTTGATATTCCCGATGAAAGAAGTGAGAAGATAAGGCCCTGTCACAAAGAGCATATACGGCAGTGTGATCTTCATATACATCTGAAATGCGTTTGCACCATCCATGCGTGCGCTTTCGTAAAGATCTGCAGGAATATTCATCAGAATACCGGTTGCAATGAGCATGAGGTAGGGAATGCCGATCCAGAGGTTGATGAGGATGACAGTGAACCTGGCCCAGTGGGCATTTGTCCAGAATGGAATCGGGGAAGAGATCCATCCCCAGCGCATAAGTGCACCATTGATCAGGCCGTCAGCTGCAAACATTTTGGAAACATAGAGCAAAGAAACGAACTGAGGAATGGCAATCGTCATGACCAGTATGGTCCGCCACATTTTTTTGAGGCGTATTCCTTTTTTGTTGATCATGATGGCCACAAGCATGCCCAGGAAATAATTGAGGAAGGTGGCAAAAAAAGCCCACATGAGTGTCCAGAACAGGACCTGGCGGAAAGTATCGCCATAGTTCGCACCGCCTGAAGACAGAAGGGTAGAGAAGTTCTCCCATCCGACCCATGTAAAGAGTTTGGAAGGGGGCTGGTGCTCATAGTCAAAGTTGGTGAAGGCCACCAGGATCATAAAGATGATCGGGAGGACGGTGAAAGTAAAGATGCCCAGAACAGGGAGCGCAAGTAAAGTCTTATGGAACTGCTCATCTACCAGAGCCTGAAGATCATGTTTAGCGTTGTCAAGCTTCTTGCCCTGCTTGAGGTACATTTGTCCGAGCTTGTTCTGTTTGATATTGACGCGCCATGTATAGATAAAGGCCAGGACAAAGAAAATAGTCAGGATGCCGTAGAGAAGAATAAAGAAAGAATTGTCACCGTAAACAGTCACACGGCCTTTTTTTGTGGTCGGTATGTCACCAAGGGTCGCAAACTTGGCAAGGTATGGCATCCCGAAGTTGAACATATAAAGGTTGAAAACAGTCTGGAACAGGAAAAACAGAATACCGCGGAAATACTGCCCGCGCATACAGTTCCCAAAGCCCATCACCAGAAAAGAAATACGGGTCTTCCAGTCGCCGTGTACAAAGGTCATGACGACATCGGCAATTTCACGCCCTAACAGGCACAGAACTTGCCAGATCGTCAGGAAGAGTTTTCTGATCCCCTCTACAATGCCCATGGGAATGCGTTTGAGGAAAGCTAGAAAACGGTATCCAAGCTTAGCCGGTTTGCTGAGCTTCAGATAATCCAGATCTGTCATGGGTCACATCCCTCCTCCTTAAAAACGGGATTTCAATGCGAAAAAAACGAGGACTGGACAAAGCCAGTCCTCAGTCCTGTCATATCTTACTTGACATACGTTCCAGCAGTGGCTTCAAAGTCCTGAAGGGTCTTGAGCAGGTCTTCATCGCTTGCATTGTCGAGTTTGTCAGCGATCACATCATCACCGAGTGCAGTGGCCAGAGACCAGTATTCTCCAGGATACTGTCCCTGAGGCATGGTATAAGCAAGCTGCTCAGCCAAGGCAGCAAGTGCAATATTCTCAGTGACAGCAGGATCCTTCTGTGCCTTGAGGTTGGAGGGACCCCATTGTACAGCATTGTAGCGGGCGAGCTGGACGTCATAGGAGGTCAGATAAGCGGCAAGAGCATCGCAGGCAGCCAGTTTGGCTTCATCGATCTGGGGCTTGACACCAAGCATTTTGAAACCGCCGAAGCCGCCGAGCTGATAGCCGTCCACTGTGGGCAGTTTGGTAGCTGCAAAGTTTTCACCGAGCATTCCCTGAAGGGCGACTGCATCCCATGTTCCATCGACGATGGCACCGATATTGGTGGCGTTCGAAGCAGAAGAACCATTGACGAAAGCCGGGCTCTGTGCAAGCTTGATAATGCTCTTAAGGGCCTTGACACCTTCATCGCTGGCATAATTGCAGTTCATCTTGACAAGATTGCCATCTTCATCGGAATCATAGGTCAGTGTTGCGCCTGCGCCAAAGAAGAAAGCAGTCTGATACCAGCCGGAGTTGATTTCCATATAGAAGTTTTTGCCGGCCTTTTCACAGTCAGCAAGAATGGCTTCAAGACTGGAAGGATCGGTGACAACGCTCTTGTCATAGTAGAGGAAATAGCCGTTATCGCTTGTCATGGGATAAGCGTACATCACATCGCCCATTTTGACAGCAGCGACAGAACCGGCATCATTTTCTGCTTCAACTACAGCGGCATTGTTTTCTTCAACAACTTCCAGGGCGCCAGCGGCAACAAGACGAGCAAGCTGATCCTGTGCGAAACCATAGATATCAGCGCCGCCTTCGACGTCGGTGATCATGTTGGAAGCAGCATCGCCTTCGCCCACGGCCTGGACAGTGACCTTCATGTCAGCATATTCAGGATGTTCGGCTTTAAATGCTTCGATCTGTGCAGTGGTGAAATCAACGGTTGCTTCAGCAACCCAGACTTTGACCTCTCCGCTGAAGCCTTCAGCCAATGACATGGAAGCAACAGAAAGGATCATGGCAAGCGCCAGGACCAGAGAAAGGAACTTTTTCATAGGACATTCCTCCTTGATATACTCCCCTGAATGGGATTGTATAGAACGGTCGTTGTTTGGACCGGACTACACATATTATAACACATATGCGGAAGATGTAAAGAGATAATTGCGATGAGAATCAAGAGAGGATAACAGGCAGGAGCCATGTAACATGGCATTCTTATAATATACATTTTCGGCAAGCCGGAATGCCCATATCAGATCTTTCTTGTGAAATCACTTCTGATGACATATAATTCGAATCATGAGTAAAGAGATACTGAGCTAGGATGAGAGAACCGATTGACATCATAAGCCAGGCTCATCTGAGCGGTATGGAAGATGCTCTGTATGAAGGAAAGGAAGCGTACAGATTATGAGTGAAAATCGCCCGAATGGAAGACAGCGCCAGATTTCAGGCACGGCTTCCGGGGCTGAAAAGCATGGCTCCGGTCTGGGTACCGGCCCTGTGGGCAACCGTCCTGGAGCGGCTGCGGACCAGGGGCGCAGCAGTGTGCCTCAGGGAAGACCAAGGACACCCATGGGTACCGCAAGCGGTGCAGCCAAAGGACAGAGCAGCGGGACGGGAAGAGTGGGTTCCCGGCCTTCATCCAGCAGCAGACCTTCATCAGGCGGGTCTCAGTCTTTCCAGACCACCCATCGTCCATCATCAGCGAGGCCGCCTTTTTCTTCTTCCGCGTCATCTTCTTCAGGAAGACCGGGAAGCTATTCCGGTGGTACATCCTCGTCAGGCAAACGGGGCGGGTTGAATCCTCTCGTGATTATCATCGCTCTTATTCTGCTTCTGGGCGGCGGCGGTGGTTCCATGCTGTTTGGCGGGGGAAATAACAATGACTACGTTCCAGACGGAAATGTCCCTGTTGTCCAGGCTACGGCGTACCGGACAGCAGCACCGACAGCGACGGCAGTACCGACAGCGACGGCCAGGCCACAGGCAACAAAAAAGCCATCCGCTTCATCCTGGTATCAGAATATTGTCCATGGCAATTCTGACTATGTCAGCACAGATTCCACACAGCTTGCGGGGACAACAGCATCCGGTCTTCGGGACAGGTACACGCATTTGCTTGGCAGCGGACAGGACACGGTTACGCTTATGGTGTATATGTGCGGTACCGACCTTGAGAGCCGCAGCGGCATGGCGAGCAGTGACCTGCAGGAGATGGCCAATGCAACCTATGGCGATAATGTGAAGATCCTGATCTATACTGGAGGGTGCAGGTCCTGGCGCATCAATGGGATTTCCAATTCGAAGAACCAGATTCACCGCTTGGAAGGCAAAAAACTGACCACCCTTGTTTCAGACGATGGGAATGCGAGCATGACAAATCCAGCGACCCTGACAAGATTTATTCAGTATTGCGCTTCCAACTATCCGGCAAGCCGCTATGAATTGATCCTGTGGGATCATGGCGGCGGCTCTGTCAGTGGATATGGTTATGATGAAAAGAACGCATCAAGCGGTTCCATGTCACTTTCAGGAATTGATACAGCGCTGAAAAATGCCAATGTCAAGTTCGACTTTATTGGTTTTGACGCCTGTCTTATGGCCACTGTGGAAACGGCTCTCATGTCAAGCCGCTATGCGGACTACATGATCGCTTCCGAGGAGAGTGAGCCTGGCATAGGATGGTACTATACAGACTGGCTCACAAGTCTTGGAAAAAACACCTCGATGGATACGCTGACCCTGGGCAAAGCCATCTGTGATGATTTTGTATCAGCATGTTCCATGAGGGCAAGGGGACAGACGACAACGCTTTCTGTGGTGGACCTTGCACAGCTTGAAGCACAGGTGCCTGACGCACTCACTCAATTTGCCAGATCCATTTCTTCGCTTATAGAGGCAAAGGCGTATCAGACGGTTTCCAACGCCCGCAACGGGAGCCGTGAGTTTGCCCAGTCCTCAAAAATAGACCAGGTGGATCTGACGGACCTCGCCCTGCGGATGAACAATCAGGAGGGAAAGAACCTGGCGGATGTCATCCGGTCCTGTGTGAAGTACAACCGTGTTAACGGGATTTCCAATGCCTACGGTCTTTCCATTTATTTTCCCTACAAGAAAATATCCAGCGTGGACAAAGCTGTGAGAACCTATGAACAGATCGGTATGGACGACGCTTACTCGGATTGCATCCGTGCTTTTGCGAGCCTTGAGGCAAGCGGCCAGATTGCGGGCGGAGGCCAGTCCAGTCCTTACAGCATGCTTACCGGAGGGAACTACAGCAGCGGATATGCTTCGCAGGATCTTCTTGGCGAACTGCTTGGCAGTTTTCTGGGCGGAGGATCTTCTTCCTATTCCTCTTCCTCGTCCTACAGTCCTTACACTGCTCTGGATTTCCTGTTTGGGAAAAGCCTGCCGGATGATGTGATCAGGAGCTACGTGTTCGACAATCAGTTTGACGGGTCCAGACTTGTATTTGCAGCGGACGGCAATGATATGACGCTCTCACTGCCTTCTGAACAATGGGACCTGGTGCACAGCATCGACCTTAATGTGTTCATTGACGACGGAAAAGGCTATATCGACCTTGGACTGGACGACGTCTACTCTTTCAATGATGCTGGCGATCTGATAGCGGATCTGAGCAGCGCCTGGCTGGCCATAGATGGACAGACGATGCCTTATTACCATCTGAAAACTGAGGCCGGGGACCAGGGTTATATAAGGACAGGATATGTCCCTTGCCTTCTTGACGGGGTCCGGACAAATCTGTATGTCGTATTCGAGGATGGGGCAAACGGCAGGATTGTCGGAACACAGACAGATTATAAAGCAGGAGAGACTGACACTGACGCTAAGCTTGGTCCGGCTCCTGAAGCGGGATCAGTGATCCAGCTTCTGTGTGATTATTACACATATGACGGAACGTATCAGGATTCCTATTACTTTGGACGTCCGATTACAGTCAGTGAAGATACGGCCATTACGGACATGTACCTTCAGGATGGCCTGAATTTACAGCTCATGTATCTGATTACAGATATCTACAACCAGTCGTGGTGGACAAAGCCTATACCCATGCATACATAAGAAAAAGCCGGGTCAGCCCGGCTTTTTCTATTCGAGGACAGCAAGGGAATAGGGAGGGAGAAAAAGATTCCCATCCTTTACCTGAACCGCCCCTTCTGTACAAAGCTGTGCAGAGAGCGAAGTGTTTTCAGGAAGAACAGTGCTTTTTTCTTCTTTTCCTGAAAAATTGAGAACCAGGTAAAGCGCACGTCCTTCCTGTTCTTTTTTCAGGACCAGTATGAAAGCATCAGAATAGATAATACTTGTTTTTCCTGATGAAATCAGAGGGTAAGCTTTCTTGAGACGGTTTATGGAACGGAAATAGAGGAGAAGCGAATCGGGGTCCTGGTACTGGTCATCAAAGGAAGGATAGACATATTCTATGCTTGTGGTACCCGGGGGCTGAAGCGTCATATCTGAGTCATTCCAGTACATGGCAAGTCGCTTATTGGGATCATCTCCGGACCCGATCATTCCGATTTCCTCGCCGTAGTAGGTAAACACGGCTCCACCAGTGAGATTCAGCACAAGATGGGCAAACTTGACCAGTCCTGGTCGTGTCCGTGCCTGCAGCGCAGGTACGGCGCGGCCTGTATCATGGTTTGAGAGAAAAGGCGCAAGCTGGACGTCAGGCAGCGTACTGTAGAGGTCTTCAAGATAACCGGCATATTTCTGCGCAGGGTTCCTGGCACGAAGCGAACGGCACAGCCAGCCTTCTGCCTGAGAGATGGGGAAGAGAAAGAATGCGTCAATACCTGATGTGTAATATTTTTGGATCTCCTGCAGGTTTGTCCAGGCTTCACCGACAAAAAAGCAGCCGGGGCGGATGGTTTCTGCGAGTGATTTCAGGCGGTTGAGGATGGCTACATTTTTCTGGGTGTCGCCGGTGACATAACTGGTCACTGCATCGAGACGGAAGCCATCCACACCGATATCTGAAAGCCAGAACCTGAGTATCTGCTGGATTTCCTGCCAGAGATTTTCGCTGTCAAGGTTAAGGTCAGGCATTGAACCGCCGGAGAACTGTTCCTCGTAGTACCACATGGTACCTTCCAGAGGGACCTGTTTGGGACCGCTCTGGGATGAGAAATGGTAATAATCGGCATAAGGGTCATCAGCGTCCCCTTTTTTCAGTGCTTGTGTGGCACGTATAAACCATGGGTGCTGTGTGCTCGTATGGTTTATAGGGAGATCAATAATGATTCTGATGCCATAATCGTGACAGGCCGATACCAGCTCACGCATATCTTCAAGAGTCCCATATTCTGCGTCAATGGCACAATAGTCGGTGACATCATATTTATGATAGCTTGGACTGGGCATGACAGGCATGAGCCATATTCCGTCAAAGCCAAGATCAGAAAGCTGGGAAAGATGGGCTTTTACACCCTGCAGGTCGCCAATTCCATCGCCATCTGTGTCAGCATAAGACCGGACAAAAATTTCATACCAGGACTGCGCATCCGTTTCAGCATAAGATGGGAAGAGAAGACATAAGGCCAGAAGAAATATGAGACACACCACAGTGCGCATAGGAATGACCTCCTGTTTTTTCTGAATATAGCACGTTATTCCGGGACCGTAAAGGACCGGGTAAAGATTATGTTTTGATGAGAATGCGCGCG
>CAMNGW010000103.1 GCA_946538615.1 uncultured Clostridia bacterium | reverse complement strand
CATCTCTGGTGCCAACGTTGGCTAAACGTTGTACCTCCGACGGGAACCATTCTACTGTTTCCAGGCCTTTCTGGCGGAATGCGGTCTTCCCGGTGTCAGAATGGCAAATCCCCATCAACCAATGTGAAACCATCCGGAATGTCTTTTTCGTCTTCGGCTGAAGACTGTTCAAACATAGCATGGTCATAGAGATGACATGCGGCATAATAAAAATCTTCAGACGGCTCTTTTCCCGCCATTTCTGCCGCATACCGTTCCTGGGCATAAAGGAAGAAAAGCTGGGCTGCCATATCCTTAAGATCTTCAACAGGATCATATCCGCGAAGAAAAGGTTCAGCGAAACGGGACCTCATAAGCATGTCCCTGCTTTTTTCTGCCATCAGTTCAGATTTTGCCAGTCTGGCGATTTTGTATTTCCGCTGTTTCACATTAGAAGTGGCCAGTATGGACTTTTCTATGGCCAGCTTTTCCTGCTCGATCTGAGCAAGTGTATGGATCAGGCTTTCTACAGAATCCGGAACATCATCCGGATAGAGCAAGGGGCGTCTGCCCATGCCGGGCCCATCATCCTCATCCCAGGTTTCATTGTCGTACAGAAGGGCACTGACCACATCGAAAAGGTTGTCAAAGGACGGAACCGAAATATGGTGCGTCCGTCTTTCAATTTCTGCTTCTGCAGCAGTGAGAGCATCTGGATCATAGGCCTTTCCAGGTCCGTTTCGTCTTATCTCAGTTTCCAGGTCCCGCAAGGACCATTTGTCTTCATTATCATAGTCAAAGCAAACAGTGAAGAACGGGAGTTCATCCTGTTCCCACTCTGTTTCATCACCTGTATAACGCACACAGAAAGTACAGTCTCTTACAAAATACACCGGACACCCTCCTCTTTGTATGGTGCAGGCATTATAGTATGAAAAAAGGCAGTTGGAAAGGCCTGGAAAAAGAAAAACAAAAAAGCCGAAAAGAGACTGCGGTACGCAGTCTCTCGATTTGTCATTTTGCGGATATATTGCCAGGCATCGTGAATGACGCTGTACAGGCGATTATTTGATCTGGCTCAGGGCGTCTTTCACTGCTTCCATAATGGCATTGGAAGTCTGAGTGGCATTTGTCACAGCATCCACCTGTGTGGATTGAGTCTCGATGATGCTCTTAGGCACAGCTTCCATGGCAGGATCGCAGATTCCCGGTGTTTCCTGACTGCTGAGGACTTCAATGCTGGCAATCTTATCCCCATCCATAGTGACCTTGACTTTCATTTCGCCGCGTTCCGTGGTGCTGGTTCCGATATATTCATTGGCGGCAAGCTCACTGGAAGCTTCAGTTTCAGCGACAGGAGCGGCTTCTTCATAGCCGTACTGTACATTGAGCAGCTCAATCACTTTGCAGACAACTTCGCCAGTAAGTGCGGCGCAGCGTGCTTTACGTGCATCGTCACCCATCTGCAGGTTGTTGGCCTTCATAAACTTGTTTACACTGGAGTTGCAGGTAATATCGTCTGCTACAGTTGTCTGAACAGTAAATTCCGGCTGATAGGTCGGGAAGGGCTCTACCCGGTACCAGGCAAAGAGCTGGTTGCGCAAATCGGCAGCGACAGCGGGCTCGCAGAAAAAGCCGAGCATCATGCAGGCGCCTGCAAGGGCACCGCACAGAGTCTGACAGCCGTAGCCGCCTGCTGCAAGAGCCATGGTCTTAGCGGGGATCATATTATAGGGATAACCGTATTCTTCAGCAAGGAGCTCCATGATGCCCGCTACAGCACCGCCGCCGCAGCCGCCCACTTCGTACCATCTTTTGTAGGTATATTCCAGAGCCTTCTGCTTATCAATGGGGTGCCATGTCCAGGGCCATTGCGGGACTTCCGGGGATTCAGCCAAAGCAGGCAAAGTGAAGCTTGCGGCAGCTGCACCAGCGGCTCCCAGTCCAAGCCCTTTTAGAAAAGTACGGCGATCCATTTCTTTATTGAACATTTTCAGTTCCTCCTCCGTGTGATAAATTGATCTCCTGCTAAAATTATATCATTCTCCAGATTCAGGGACAAGCCTCTTTCCATGGTAAACTTTTTTTCCGGTGTGTAAGATTCCGGCTGTGTGCCTCAGCCCTCCCGTCCCCTGCCCAAGCAAAAGTGCAGTGGGATTCTTGCTTGTATCACATAAAAAGACTTTTCTTGACAATTCAATGTTATTTCACAAGGCACTGAACGGACCTGTTTTCACATGTGATCAGCTCCTCCGGACGGGCGACGGACAGGATCTGAACCTGATTGACTCTTTCCTCAAAATATCGTCCGCAGTCATGTGCGGTATGCTGCCCATCAGAACAAGGACACTGTCTTCCAACTCATGAAGTGTCCTGCGTACTTCGCCTGCGTCTGAACAGCACCGGTACACCTGATAGCCATGGAAGCCAGAAGGGAGGAAAAGCCGGAACGGCTCTTTTCAGATGCGCTGGCGACCTCCTGAGATTGTATTGCAGGAAATCAGTACATGACCAGATAGCGGTCCGTTTCCCACTGGCTCATATGGGTCCTGTATGCGTCCCACTCTTTTTCTCAGCCTGCGATATACTGGGTGATCACATGCTCACCAAGCCAAGGGCAGAACAGATGACGGGGTCATCTTTCAGACAGTCAATTGCCTCACGGAGCGTACCCGGCAGGCTGCGGATGCCGCCGTGCCCTGCGCTGAACATCGTCCATGGCAAAAATGCTGTCCATGATCTCCTCGGGAGGAGTCATCCCCTTTTCAATACCATCAAGACCCGCTGTAAGACAGACAGCTATGTTCAGACAGGGGTTGCAGGAAGGGTCAGGAGTTCCACGCGTGTGCTCATTCCGCGGGATGCAGGAATACGGATCAGAGCAGAGCGGTTCCTTGCGCTCCGGGCCAGGTAGCAGGGAGCCACATAGCCCGGAGGCACTTATAACTGTCGACAAGGGGGGTTAGTTATGGCAGCCATACCGCGCACGTGGGCCAGGATTCCGGTGATGAAAGCGTAAGCTTCGCGGCTCAGACCGCCGCTGGTCCGCAGGGTCCGCAAAGACATTTTTACCGTCCTTGAAAAGGCTCATATTGGTATGCATGCCGATTCCGTTGATGCCAAATACAAGCTTGGGCATAAACGTTGCGTGAAGACCGTTTTTCTGAGCAAGGGTTTTCACAGCAGGCTTAAAGGTCATGATGTTGTCCGCAGCGGTCAGAGCGTTGGCGTATCTGAAATCAATTTCATGCTGGCTGGCTGCAACTTCATAGTGGCTTGCTTCAATCAAACCTCATTTTCTCAAGGGCCATGCAGATCCCGCGGCGCGTGCTCTCACCGTGGTCAGGAGGACCAGGGTCAAAGTAGCCGGCTTCGTCAGAGGTTGTTGTGGTGGGGCGGCCCTGCTCATCGGTCTGGAAAAGGAAGAACTCACATGCGGGTCCGGCATTGAATGCATATCCTTCAGTACATTTTTGAGCACGCCCCTGGAATCGCCCTCAAAGGGTGTGCCGTCCGGAGTGTGGAGGTCGCAAATGAGACGGGCCACTTTTCCGTGCTGGGGGCGCTGCGGCAGTATGGCGAATGTGTTCAGATCCGGATACAGATACTGGTCGCTCTCATTGATGCGTACAAAACCTTCAATGGAACTTCCATCGATCATGATCTGGTTGTCCACAGCTTTTTCGATCTGATAGGCTGTAATGGCCACGTTCTTCATCTGACCGGAAATATCTGTGAACTGCATGCGGATAAACTCCATGTTATCCTCGCTCACCTGCGGATGATTTTTTCTCTTGTCATATGGCTCATTTTATGTGTTCCATTTTTGCAACAACCAGCAAAAAGATCCCCATGGACGTTCTGGAAACGTGTTTTGAAAGGACTGTTTCCAGGGGAACGGATATGAGCCGGCTCCTGGAGACCCCATGCGGCTGCATGGACGCCATCATGGGACTTGGATGAAAGCGGTATGCAGCTCTTCCGGCTGCAGGATGACTTTGCTGTGTGCAATGGCGAAATATACGGGTTCCTTCCCTTCCGTGAACGTCTTATGGAGAAGTATGCGCTCCGGAGCCATTCGGACTGTGAGATTCTTCTCCCGCTGTACCTTAAATATGGCATTGAAATGTTCAAGACGCTGGATGCGGAATTTGCCCTTGTGACCTATGACGGCAAGAAGGACAAGCTTATTGCCCGTCCGGCCGCTTTATTACGGAAGACTGCCGGACGGGCAATGAGCTATTGCCAGCGAACCGAAGAACCACATGGGGCTGTGTTCCCCCATTTTCCTGTTTCCACCAGGATGTTACTGGATGGACGGGGAGTTCCACTGCTGTGCCGATCCTGTATTTTACGATGAAGACAGAGGATGAAGTCTGTTCCAGGCTGAGGCGGCTATGGACGGCGTAGCCAAACGTCTCGATTCAGATGCCCCGCCTGGCTTCCTTCTTTCCGGCGGGCTTGATTCATCTCGGGTGTGTGACATTGCGCAGAAGATGCTGAACAAGCCGATCCGTACTTTTGCCATCAGCATGGACACGGATGCCATCGACCTTAATATGCCAGGATGGTGGCCGATGATATCGGGAGCGAACATACAGAGGTGATCATCTCCCAAAAAGATGTTCCCGATGTGCTTCCCCATGTGGTTGAACTCCTGGCCACCTGGGATATCACGACCATAAGGACATCAATCGGCATGCACCTCGTGTGCAAATGGATCCATGAACATACGGATATCCGCGTGCTGCTCACAGGTGAAATATCCGATGAGCTCTTCGGCTACAAATATACGGATTCTGCACCGGATGCAGCCGCTTTCCAGGAGGGGGCGGAAAAGCAGATCAGGGAACTCCATGTGTACGATATGCTGCGGGCCGGCCGCTGCATTTCCGTGAATTTTCTTGAGGCCAGAGTGCCAGTTGGCGATCTGAAATCTGTACGCTGTGCCATGAGCATTGACCCGGAACTGAAAATGAACCGTCACAACATGGGCAAGTACCTGATCCGCAAGGCTTTTTCGGATGACAGAATCCTGCCCGACGCCATACTCTGGCGCCAGAAGGCAGCCTTTTCAGATGCTGTGGGGCACAGTATGGTGGATGATCTGAAGGCATACGCTGAAGAGCATTATACCGATGAGGAATTCAAAAGACGCGCAGATGTATATACCTATCATCCGCCTTTCACCAAAGAGAGCCTTCTTTACCATGAATTGTTTGAAACATATGATCCTGGGCTGGCGCATATGATACCGGATTGCTGGATGCCCAACCGTTCGTGGCCGGGAGGTGACGTTCCGCACGGGTGCTCTCCAATTATGGGTCCAGCGGGAAATAACGGTGCGCCTCCCGGAAAATGGACACTGCCGACTCCCAAAAATAAGCATGGCCGCTGCAGAGCGGGCCATGCTTATTTTTGGGGACGGGAACCCTTTATGTTTTCCGGGGCACGCAAAGGTGCCTGTTATGGAACGGATGGTGCTGAAAGATAGGCAAGGAAATCTTCTTCGGGGAGCGGGCGCGAATAATAATATCCCTGTATCATATCACAGCCATGTGCCTTCAGAAATTCTGCCTGCTCAAGGGTCTCCGCGCCTTCAGCTATGGTCACCATGTCAAGGCTGTGGGCAAGGTCCAGAATGGCTGTAAGAACGATCTCCCCTTTTTTGTCCCCGATGCCGTCTGTGATGGACTTATCAATCTTCAGCACATCGAAGGAAGCAGTTGTAAGACAGGAGAAATTGGCGTATCCGGACCCAAAGTCGTCGAGTTCGATGGTGAACCCTTCCCCGCGGAAAAGCTGGACGGCCTGCAGGAGCTCATCCCCTGTCAGGTCAGTACTCTCGGTAAACTCAATGCGGACGGCACTTGCAGGGATACCGGCATCCTGAAGAATGCGGGCATATTCCGCCGCTTTTCCGGGTTTTCGTGCAGAAATGCCTGAAACATTGACTGAAACCGGGAACAGCTCCTGCCCCTCAGAGAGCAGCTGGCTCTGCAGACGGCAAACCGAGGAAAATATAAAGGTATCCAGCTGGTCAATACGGTCCGTCTCCTCCAGCGCGGGGATGAAGACAGCAGGAGATAGAAACCCGTCTTCCTGTTTCCATCTTGACAGGCCCTCTGCTGCGGCAATTTTCCCTGTCTGCGCATCAACAACCGGCTGATAATAGACACAAATGCTGCCGGAGGCAAGGGCTTCGTCCAGTCTGGCGGCGATCTTCTGTGCATCGGATGGCAGAGGACCCGTGAACAGACAGCACGCCAGGACCAGTCCTGCGCAAAGGACAGCCGGGATGGCCATGCGCAGTATGATTTTGATTTTTTCCTTTGTCAATGGCCTTTCTTCCTTTCTTTGCAGGAAATTTGAGATGAAAGGGAGCAGATCCGGGACGTGGTTTTATCTGACCCAATGGACCCTCTCCGGAGCATAACGGGATGGCTGTGAGCGTACTTCAGCCGGATAGCCATAGGGAAAAACAGCAAAAGCACGCAGATGGTCAGGCATGTGCAGTACGGCACGCATGCGCTCCTCAATGGGTGCTATGCCGAGCCATACACCGCCCAGCCCCTGGGAATGCGTTTCAAGCCAGAGGTTTTCCATGGCGATAGAGAGATCAATCTGGGCATATTCAGGTATTCTGCAGTCTTTCCTGCAGCAGGCCACAATGGCAGCCGGGGCGTCCTTTGTCATCCCGGCGTAGGGGCTGACGTCTCCAGGCTGTCTGAGCAGCTCCCTGTTTTCAACCACATAGAATTCCCAGGGCTGCTGGTTCGCGGCAGAAGGTGCCTGCATGGCGGCCCGGAGGATCATTTCAGTTTTTTCTTTTTCTACGGGTCTGTCCTGGTATCTCCGGATACTGACACGTTCGAACCATGCTTCCATATACACTTTCACTCCTTTGTTCCCAATAGGCTGTGCCGTATTTTAGCATGCACCGATGCGGGCCGCAAGAACCGCAATGGACCTGCGGATGATTCACAGTCAGGGAACACAGGAAAAGGGAGCTCACAGTGAAGAGAGCTCCCCGGACGATTATGAACAAGAACCAGGCACATAGATACAGGCACTGTGGGCTTCCATGAGGACCGTCAATGCCCCATTGCGGACCATACCGGCAGGGACCCTTGCGTTCTTGAAACCCTGGTCATCTGTCATAAAAATGCGGTCGATCCCAGTGCCATCCCTGATCCCGGACATATCCAGGGGGATGGAAATCTTCTGGGGACGGTCAAGATTGTTGCAGGCCACAAAGACAAAGCTGTTTTTATCAAAACGGGAATAAGACACATATCCGGTGCCTGAACAAAGGGGCTGCAGGCTGCCGTTTTTCAGAACAGGAAGCGTTTTTCTCATGGCTGTCAGCGCTTTGTGCAAATCAATCATGTTCTGATCTTCATGTCCCCAGGGGTAAGTGCGCCGGTTATCCGGGTCGGTCCAGCCGACCTGTCCTGCTTCATCTCCATAATAAATGGTTGGTGAACCGGGCCATGTCATCTGTATGACAACCGCTTCCCGCATGATCCCCTTGCAGATCCCTTCTCCGGCTGCGGCACTGCCAGCAGTGTTCAGCCTTCCCACTCTCCCGTTGGTCCGCGTCAGGAAACGGCTGTGGTCATGGTTGCTCAGCTCGTTCATAGCGCACTGAAGGGATGTTGTGGGCATGTGGGACATGTTTTCTGCCATGAGGCTGAAGAATGCGCTTCCGTTCTGATAAAGATCTTCCCTGCGGAAGTCGGAGTGCTTTTCAAGACCTGTGAGAAAAAAGGTCACAGGCTCCATGAAGGCATCGTAATTCATGACGGTGTCCCATTCATCTCCGCACAGCCATTCATACGGATCGCCATAATGCTCGGCAATGATAAGAACGTTCGGATTGACCGCCTTGACACGGCGCCGGAAGGCTTTCCAGAACTTGTGGTTAAAATCGCGGCTGTGCCCAAGGTCAGCAGCGACATCCAGGCGCCACCCGTCTATGCTGTAAGGAGGGGAAGCCCATTTTTCTGCAATATGGAAGATCTCCTCACATAATTCGTCTGAATTCTCATAATTCAGTTTTGGCAGTGTCTCAACGCCCCACCATGCGTCATAGTTGCCGTCGCTTTTAAAACTGAAATAGCTGCGGTAGGGACTGTTGGGATTTCTGTAGGCACCGAGCTTTCCGCTGTCGGAATACAGGCCTTCCCTGTCCATCCAACGGTTGAGGGAGCCGCAGTGGTTGAAGACACCGTCAAGGATGATCCTCATGCCACGCTTGTGCATGGCCTGGCACAGGTGGGCGAATAACGCATCGCTGGCTTTCAGGTTGCGTTCATCTGTGGTGCGGACGCAGTAATCGCCATCCACGATGATTTCCCCCAGGTGGGGATCGATGTGCCAATAGTCCTGCGTATCGTATTTATGGCTGGAGGGGGAAACAAAAACAGGATTGAAATAAATGGTCTCCACACCCAGGGACTGAAGATAATCCAGCTTGCTTTCAACACCCTTCAGGTCACCGCCGAAAAAACAGCGGTAATCCTGCATGCCGGGAAGCTCATCCCAGCACGAGGCGTGGCGTACGTCCCCCCGTGCATAATAGTATTCCCCGCTGAGCACATCATTGCCTGTATTGCCATTGCAGAAGCGGTCGGTAAAAATCTGATACTGTACTGAACCTCTGGCCCACTGAGGGGTGTGGAAGCCGGGAATAATATGAAAGGAATGTGCGGCATCCAGAAAGGAATGGGAAGCAATCGGAACAGCCCCGGAACGGTTGAAACGGATCAGGACATCTTCCCAGAGAATAAAGAAAGAATAATAGCAGGTATGGTTGGCAACGGGGACTCTTTCTGAAGCGAACCAGTCGAACGTATCGTCTGTATGATCAAGATGCATGGAAATTCTGTTCTCAGTGGGACCGAGCACAAGACTGACCTGAGCGCCTGTACCTTTTTTCATCCGCAGCCGTATCACCACTTTATCTCCCGGATCAGGCTCTTCCGGAGTACGGAAAAGAGCCGTCTCATCACTGAAGATGGACGTGATAACCTGCTGAAAAGCTTTAGACTGTAAATCCATCGAGAACTCCCCTTTGCCGGGCTGAAATCGGAGCATGGTGAATGCAGTAAAATATTCTTTTACTGCGCGTGCATCATACCACAGTGCAAGTGAATCCTGCAAGCAGAACTTTTCAGGCATCTTCCATGACGTTCAATGCATGAAGGCAGGAACAGAAAAACAGGGTCCTTTATTGTATCTCACGGCGCAATCCTATATAATTCTGTGTATGAGGTATTCTGCTGTGAAGATGAGGAGGATGCATATGAAAGTGGACAGAATACGTTTCTTTGCAGTTTGTTTTGCAGCTGTCTTTTTTCTTTTCTGTGCAAAAGCGGAACCTGTCTCTGTGATGGGCAAAGTGATTGAAATTGAAAAGTACGGACATGCCCTGCTTGATATCCGGGCAGAGGATTTTGATCAGGCGGGGTTCGATCTCGGTGATGTGGTCACTGTTTCTGCCGGCTCATATACCGGAGATATGCCTTTTTTCAATGGATATTATGTCAAGCGCGGGGAAACTATGCTCCGCGCCTATCCCGGCCATGAGAACATCGCGGTGTGCGTCAACTATGGCAAATTCAATGAGTTGGCCGGCATTGGCGTCGGTGATGAAGTGATCATCACCCTCAAGGAAAAAGCAGGTGCAATTGTCCTGCAGGAAATCAACAACCTCGTATATACCAACGAGCGCTCAGACTATGCGAGTGATGAGATATTTGCCAATTTCAGGCCCGTCATCATGGGACAGATCCGGCAGGACACGCTTTACCGCTCATGTTCGCCTGTCAATAATGAAAATAACCGCGCCGCGACAGCGGATTCACTGATTGCAGGTGCCGGTGTGCGCACGGTCATGAACCTGGCAGATACCCCGGAGGAGATCGAGAGCTACTTTGGAGATGCTGACTTTGCCTCTCCCTGGTATAAGGCCCTTTATGACGACGGGAACGTGATCGCACTGGCCATGCCGGTGAACTATACTTCCGATCATTTTGCGGAAGGTATTGTCGAAGGGCTGGTTTTCCTGTCCGAACATGAGAGCCCTTATCTTGTACACTGTACAGAGGGGAAAGACAGGGCGGGTTTTGTCTGTCTGCTTACAGAGATGCTGATGGGGGCAGAGCTGGAGGATATCCTGCAGGATTATATGCTCAGTTATGTGAACTACTATGGGATTGAGCCCGGGACGGATAAGTACCAGATGATTATGGAAAATAATGCCATTGATATGATCCGTGCCATTGCAGGTGCTGAGAAAGATACAGAGCTGGAAAGCATCGACCTTTCCTGTGCCGCCCATGATTACCTGGTCTCACACGGTATGACAGAAGAAGCCATTGACACACTGAAAAGCAGACTCAAATAAGAAGGATCATGCAAAGCATACTTTGTTGTCATAAAAAAATGGGGTGAATCCGGATGAGGGATATTGACAGGTTCAGGGGCTGCCTGGCCGGTGGAGCGGCAGGAGATGCGCTGGGCTATGCTGTGGAGTTCATAAGGGAAGCTGAAATTTTCAGAAGGTACGGTGAAAAGGGCATTACGGAATATGAGCTCAGAAAAGGGCTTGCCCTGATTTCAGACGATACACAGATGACACTTTTTACTGCTGCCGGCCTGTTATATGGACGGGCCAATCATGATATGACTGTAGAGGATTATGCGGAATCAATCAACAAAAACTATATCGACTGGCTGAAAACGCAGAGAAGGGGTTACGACGGGAAACAGGGAAACGGCTATACGTGGCTTTATGATGTCAGGGACCTGCATGAACCCCGTGCCCCGGGAAACACCTGTCTTCATGCCCTCGAGAGCGGCGGCGGCGGGAGCCCTGAAGAACCAATCAACTATTCAAAAGGCTGCGGGGGCATTATGCGTGTCGCCCCGATCGGATTGTTTTTTGACAAGGAAATGCTTGACCCGCTGGAAATCTGCCAGCTGGGTGCGCATGCGGCAGCACTTACGCACGGTCATCCTCTGGGATGGCTGCCCTCGGCGATGCTGGTCTCAATTGTCCATGATGTCAGCCAGGACGGGGCAGACCTCACCGTTTCCGTTGAACAGGCCATTGAAAATATGCATAAGCTCTGGGACGGGTCTGCGAACCTCGTTTATCTTGAAGGACTCATCCGCCGCGCCATGGACCTTGCACAGCAGGATGTGGATGACCTGGACGCCATTCATGAACTCGGCGAAGGCGGGGTGGCGGAAGAGACGCTGGC
>CAMNGW010000102.1 GCA_946538615.1 uncultured Clostridia bacterium | reverse complement strand
AGGCTGGGCATTTTCCACGGCATGAAGTCCTATTTCTGTCAGGACGAGTACGGACAGATCGCGCCGGTGTATTCCATCTCCGCCGGTCTGGACTACCCCGGCATAGGCCCGGAGCACGCCTGGCTCCATGACATTGGGCGGGCGGAATACGTGCCCGTCACCGACGAGGAAGCGGTATGTGCCTTCGAATACCTGGCCAGGACAGAAGGCATCATCCCGGCCATCGAATCGGCCCATGCCGTGGCCTATGCGCAGAAGATCGCGCCGGCCATGGACCGTGACCGGATCATTGTCATCACCATATCCGGACGTGGGGACAAGGACTGTGCCGCCATCGCCCGCTACAGAGGGGAGGACCTTTATGAGTAACATTGCCCGCGCCTTCGACCACGGCAAAGCGTTCATCGCCTTTCTGACCTGCGGCGACCCTGATCTGGAAACCACCGCCGCTGCCGTCCGCGAAGCCGTCCGCGGTGGGGCCGACCTGATTGAGCTGGGCATTCCCTTTTCGGACCCTACCGCCGAAGGACCGGTCATTCAGGAGGCCAATCTGCGCGCACTGTCCGGCGGCGCCACCACAGACAAAATCTTCTCCATGGTAAAGCAGCTTCGGCAGGACGTCAGTGTGCCCATGGTATTCATGACCTATGCCAATGTGGTGTTCTCCTATGGCGCGCAGAAGTTCATCTCCCTTTGCCGGGACACTGGCATTGACGGCCTGATCCTTCCCGATCTGCCCTTTGAGGAGAAGGAAGAGTTCCTGCCCCTGTGCAGGACATATGGCATTGACCTGATTTCCCTGATCGCCCCCACCTCAGAGAACCGGATCTCCATGATTGCCCGGGAAGCGGAGGGTTTCATCTATATCGTTTCAAGCCTTGGCGTGACAGGCACCCGCTCCGAGATCACGACGGACCTCGCCTCCATTGTGAAGGTGGTAAGGGAAAACACACAGGTCCCCTGCGCCATCGGCTTTGGCATCTCCACGCCCCAGCAGGCTGGGCAGATGGCCGCCCTCTCAGACGGTGCCATCGTCGGGTCCGCTATTGTGAAAATCATGGCCCGCTACGGCCGGGAAGCCCCGCCTTATGTGGGGGCTTATGTGAAATCCATGAAAGACGCGCTGGTGTGACGGCATGAAAGGGAGAAAAAAGAATGATCCGGCAGTTATCCATTTTCGCAGAAAACAAAAAGGGCACCATGAACAACATCACCCAGGTGCTGTATGATGCCCATATCAATATGAATACGCTGATCACCAACGACAGCGCCGAGTTCGGCATTATCCGCATGCTGGTGTCCGACACGGACCAGGCAGCTGAGGAACTGACCCGCGCCGGCTATATGTGCCATACCGATTTCGTGGCAGCGGCGGAAATCGGGGACGAATGCGGCAGCCTCAACAGCCTCCTCGCCGTCCTGAACAGGGGGAACATCAACCTGGACTATATCTATGTGACTTACAGCGTCCTCAGCCGCCATCCCGTGGTCATCCTCAGGGCCGCAGATCTCATGGAGGTAGAAGGGTTCCTGAAGGCACAGGGGTACCATATGCTCAGGCGGCTGGACTGAGCCCGCTGCCCGACTGTAAAAGAACAGCCTGTCTGACAATCCGGACAGGCTGTTTTTTTGACTCATTGAAAAGGAAGTATTATAATAGACTTACTTAACGGAGGTGGACACATGCTGATTTCAACAAAGGCGCGCTATGCATCGCGTATGCTGACAGACATTGCCATGCACCAGCATGACGGGTATGTCTCCATGAAAGACATTGCTGCCCGTCAGCAGATTTCAAAAAAATACATGGAAGCTTTCACTGCGCCGTTTGCTTCAGCCGGGATCCTGGGGATCCGGCGCGGGAAAAACGGCGGGTACCGTCTGCTGGTGCCCCCGTCCCGGATTACGCTGTGGCAGATCGCGTGTCTGACGGAAGGGTCAATGCACGCCGTATCCTGCCTTGAACAGCCTGTCAACACATGCAGCCGGTGCGGGTTCTGCATCACCCTGCCGGCATGGGAAGGCCTTGAAAAAGCCGTCAGGGACTATCTGGAGTCTGTGACGCTGCAGCAGCTGATTGACCAGGCAAAGCCCCAGCCGGCCAATCTGGAAGATTATCCCTGCGGTGTTTAGGCCGCATAAGCAGCGCCCTGCCGGCCGCCGGTGCTTTCCTGAAAGCACACATTTTCCGTCTCCGGTCCGCTGCACCCGGCGCGGGCCCGCTGTGCCATGCTCCGGCGTTTCCGGGGCTCACGGCCCGTCAGCGCCTTTTGCCTCCGTCTGAAGGTAATGTTCCAGTTCCTGGATGTACTGTTCGCCCACATGGCTCAGCAGGCTGCTTTTCCGGGTCAGATAGCCGATCTCCATCATGCTGTTGGGGTTCTCATCGTCCGCCTCATAGGGGACAGCGATATAATCGTTCCCGTTGAGTTCTTCACAGATGATCCCGGAGCACAGCGTGTAGCCCAGTGCGCCAATCATCAGGTTGAGAATGGTTGCGCGGTCGCAGCACCTGATCATGCGGGGGTAATCGTTGGTGGACAGGATCTCCTCCGCCAGATAGAAATTGCTGTTCTCCCCCTGCTCAAAGGAAAGGCAGGGATAGGGAGAAAGTGCGTCAAAGGTAATGGAACTGTTCCCCGCAAGCGGGTGCCCCCGCCACAGGTACACATAGGCACGGCAGTCGATCAGATGATGGAAAGTCAGGCTGTTTTCATTCAGAAGCCTGGTAAGCACTTTACGGTTGAAATCGCTCAGGTAAAGGATGCCGATCTCGCTCCTGCCTGCAGCGACATCATCTATGACCTGCCGGGTCCTGGTTTCACGGATGGCAAATTCATATTCCGCCACGTCATACGCGCGCAGCAGCGCTGAAAAGGCCTTGACCGCGAAAGAGTAATGCTGCGTCGAAACAGCAAATTTCTGTTTCCTGGCCCCTGCTTTCCCGTAAGCCGACAGAAGGTTCTGGTACTGCATGATGACGGAACGGGCATAAGGGAGGAAATTCACGCCCTCAGCTGTCAGCGTCACACCCTTGCCGCTCCGGTTGAAAAGAACGACGCCCAGCTCTTTCTCAAGCTCCCTGACAGCACCGGTAAGGGACGGCTGGGCCATATATAGCCGCTGGGCGGCACGGTTGAAGGAGCCGCACTCCGCAATGGCAATCACATCATTGAGCTGCTGCAGCGTCATTCCTGTCACCTCATTCACTTGAATCAGGGCAACCCCTGGTTTTTTCATTTTCTGCCCGTCACTGTGGCCCGGCAGAGCCGGAAGAACCCCGGCTGCAGGGCCTGGCTGCTCTCCCGTTTTCATGTGCGTCAGGACCGGGCCAGAAGGCACAAAGAGACCCGGACGTTCCCTTCTGCACTGCCTTTGCCTGTACAGCCCCCTGCTCACTGAACGTGGTCCCACAGAACATGAGACCCATTATAATTGCATTGTCTATTGTGTCAATGGACTTTGTGTTTTTCCCATGTATCTCTCTGGTGCACTCCCCTTTCCGGAAAGCGCTGCCCGGTCCTTCCCTGCGTCGACCCGCCTGTTTTCATGCTCCCGGGGACTGTTTGCACAAGACTGTGCTGTATGGTAATATATCTCGGCTCTGAAAAGAGAAATACCGGATTCATGCAGGAGGCATGTAAGCACATGAAACTCAGACACGTCATTGGCGATATTCTTATTGTTCTGGCGCTTGCCCTTACCGTATATCTCAGCGTGATCATGTCACAGCGCATCAGCACGGTCGTCCTGAAAAGCGATTACACGAAAATCTTCCATTATGAACTGATCTTCTGCCTGGTCTTTCTTCTGTTCGCGGCAGATGTACGGTTTTCCTTCCTCACCATGATGAGATTCAAGGCCATCAAAGCAGTGGGCTGGCTGCTGCGCATTATTCTGGTCCTTGCCGTCGCTGTGCTTTTGTTTTTCACCGGGAAAATCTGTATCGGCAGCTTCATACAGACAGCGGAACCCACAAAATATGCCATTGTGCTGGGGCTTGCCCTGGAAAACGGGGAGCCGGTGCCCGACCTCCTGTCCCGTCTGGATACCGCTGAGCAGTACCTGCAGAAAAACCCGGAATCATCCGTCATCCTTACCGGCGGAAATGCGGACGCGTCCGGGAAAACAGAAGCAGCTGTCATGCATGACATCCTGTCTGCACGTGGCGTTGCGGAGGACAGAATGATCCTTGAGGACAAGGCAGATACCACAAAAACCAACTTCAGAAATACGGCACAGCTCATTGACCCGGACAGCCCTGTTGTGCTCATCAGCAGCAATTATCATATGGACAGGGCCGTGCAGACAGCAAAAGGTGCAGGTTTTTCCCGTATTTTACGCCTGCCCGCCCCGTCTTCCGCCGTCAATTTTGTTTCTAATGTCATGTACGAAGTGGTCCTGGAACTGAATGAACTGACGCTTAAGCAGTGATGCTGTGTGCCGTTGGGCAGCTGTCTTACCGCCTGAAAAAACGGAGCTGCAAGTGGCATTTCACCATCCGGGACACGGTCCGCTCTGCAGATTCCAGAAAAAAGGGAACAGCCCACGCACCGCCTTTCCGGTGCCCGGCTGTTCCCTTTTTTTGTCTGCCATCTGTTTTCTGCGCGCCATACTGGCGCAAATCTCAGACTCTCCTTTCCCGTTACAGGACCGTACCGGGCACCGGAATCATGAACGTACCGCAGCTCACGTGCCGTTCCGGATGAAAAAGGGATGTCAGCACAATCTGACGGACAGGACCCTCCGGGCTCCAGGCCATGTCTGACAGCTTTTTTCTGATCTGTTCCCATATGGCATTGGGGCTCTGCCCGGACTGCCATATGTACCTGTAATGGCAGATCAGCTGGCGGCCTCCCGGCAGCTGTTCCACCGCTCCGTTGACCGGCAGACCGTACGCTTCTGCCCTGGACACAGGTACGCACAGCCCCCAGAATGCGTCAAGCAGCGGGTCCATATCTTCCCGCCACGGGATCAGTCTGCAGGGTTTCACCACCGGCATCCATTCGATCCACCGGGGCAGGATCTCCTGGATACGTGCGTCCTCCAGAAAGTCATGCTGTTTTGAGTGGGGCAGAAAATACACAGGCTCCTGTTCTTCCATCAGCATATACAGGCTCTGGTCTTTCATGCACCTGAGCCAGCTGTCAAGGGCCTCAAACTCTTCAAGCATCGCCTGTTCCAGGACAATATGACGCTCAATCGCCTGTGCCCTTTCCTTCATGGCCTGATGGTACTGTTCTATCGTCCCGCTGTAGAGCAGGTCATGCATCTCCTGCAGGGGCATATCATAATTGCGCAGGGACAGGCATTCCAGCAGGGGAATGGACTCCGTAAAAGGATAGTAACGGTACCCGCTTTCCGTGGTATAGGAACGGATCAGGTCCAGTTTTTCATAATGTTTCAGCAAGTCGGGGGTAACACCCATCTTCTGCGCATACTCGCCGATGCGGTACAGTTTTTTCTTCTTCATATCCGGGCTCTGCTCGTTTTTTTTCACGTTTTTTACCGCCTTCCCTGTATTTCCTGCTCTGACAGGATCCGAACCGGAGGGTATCCGCAATGTATTGTACCACATCGAAGAGGGAAAAAGTGCAGGAACCGGATTGACCTGTGTGCCGCCCCCGGCTGTATCATGCCTTCTGTATGATCACAGCATGTGCTGTCTGAAGGAGGAAACTGCTATGAATGAAGTATCCAGACGTCAATTTCTGAAAGGCACCCTGTCCGGCACCGCCGCCGTCGCTGCCGTGGGTGCGCTGGGTGCAGCCGGTCTGACTGCCGTTGCGGAAAGCAAGGGCATTTACACGCCCGGCACCTATTCCGCCATGGAAAAAGGCGCCATGAGCAATGTAAAGGTGACAATGACTTTCTCGGAAACCGCCATCACAGATGTGGTTGTGGATACCGCCGGTGAAACAGCAGGAATCGGTCTGGAGGAATGCGAACGCCTGGCTGCTTTGCTCAAGGACCTGCAGGACAGCTACATTGAAGGGCCCATCACCCTCGATGCCAAAACCGGCGCTACCCTGACCCGCAACGCCGCTGAGAAGGCCGCGTTCAAGTGCGTGCAGCAGGCCCGCGGCGAGATCCCGGTAGAAGTGACCAGTTCCGGCGAAAAGGAAGACAAAACGGCCGGCTGGCTGGGCGAAGCCCCCGAGGTGGACGAAGTCTCCAGCACCCTGACCACTGATTTCCTGGTGGTAGGCGCAGGCAACGGCGGTCTGACCGCTGCCGCTTACGCCGTCAGCAAGGGATATGACGTCCTGGTCATTGAGAAAGGCACGACCCATGCGCGCCGCCGCGGCTGGTACGGCGTCATCGACAGCGAGGACGCCCTTGCCCTGGGTGAAAAGCCCGTGGACCGCGCCGCCCTGCGCCGTGAACTGAAGCGCTATGCCTCCGGCAAAGCGAACATGGCTGCCTTCAATACCTGGATCAATGAATCTGCCGACATGCACAGATTCATCAAGGAATGCTATGCCAAATATGACCCTGAAGCCAAGGTGGAAGTGACCGTGGGCGACGAGGCTGTCTGGCCCGAAGCAGAAGCGTCCGGTTTCTATTTCCCTGTCTGCGAACATTACTGGGGAATGTCCAAGGACCGTCTGGACATGTTCCAGGAGATGGTGGAAGAGGCCGGTAAACCCATTCTGTTCAGCACGGCCCTTGTCAAACTGGAAAAGGATGAGAGCGGCAGGGTGACCGGCGCCATCGCAGAAAGCGACGGAAAATATATCCGCATCAATGCCAATAAAGGTGTGCTGCTGGCCACCGGCGGTTATCCCTGCAACCCCGAGATGATGGAAGCCCTCGATCCTCTTGGCACAGCTGTGACAACCTCCAATGTGGCCTGGCCCTCCGATACCGGAGACGGCATCAAGGCTGCCAGGTGGATCGGCGCAGCCATGCAGGCAGAACCCGCTCCCATGCTCTTTGACCGCGGCATCATTGCCCCCGGGATCGACGCGGGCTATAAAGTCACCTCCACAGGGGACAAGGTTTTCCCTGCCACCGAGGGCCAGTTCAACCTCGGGTCCCAGCCGTTCCTCAAGGTGAACCGCGAAGGCAAGCGCTTCACTGATGAAAGCGGCACATATGATATGATGCCCTATGCCGCCTACAACCAGCCCGGCCATGTGTACGCCTCCATCTTTGACGCAGGCATGCCCGACGACGTCCAGCGCTTCCACACCCTCGGCTGCTCCGCCGGCACCCGCAAAAATCCCCAGGGCCAGCTGGACAGTTTTGACAAGCAGGTGGAAAAAGGCAATGCCTTCAAGGCGGATACCCTTGAGGAGCTGGCCGACAAGATGGGCTTTGAAGGGGAAGCCAAAGAGAACTTCCTCGCCACGGTGAACCGTTACAACGAGCTCTATGATGCCCAGGAAGATGTGGACTTCGGCAAGCAGGCTTACCGTCTGAGCGAAATCCGCAAGCCCCCGTTCTACGGGTTCTGGATGGGCGCGTGCCTCCTGACCACCCTGCAGGGTATTCTGGTGAATGAAAAGGCCCAGGCACTTGACGAAGCAGGCAGACCCATCAGCGGTCTGTTCGTATGCGGCGACTGCTCCGGCGGTTTCTTCGTCAATAACTATCCCTGCCTGATGCCCGGTATCGCTATGGGACGCAACATGACCTTTGCCATCAAGGCTGTCAAAGTGGCCATGGGTGAAGAATAATCTGCCTTGCAAACAGAAAACGGACCAGGCCCCCAAACCGTAAAAAGAGCCGGCTGCACACATGCTGCCGGCTCTTTTTCATGTCACCCGATTGGCCATACAGATCGTCCTGCCCCCTTGCAGTACCTGTTGTGCCATTTTCCCTGTCCGGAATCTGGTATCTCTTCTGCCTTCCTCCGCTCAGGATATCTGCACAGCGCCACTGCCGGGAACATGTCTGTCCGTAAACTTACCTGCGCGGCCACCGCAGGGTACTTCTGTCCACATGATATCTGTGACGGTCCGTTACGCATGTTTTGCAATGATAACGCCCACAGCCATGACTGCCACGAGTGCCACCACACAGGCAGCGATGCCCTGATCGAGGATATCTTTCTTGGGCTTATCGGCCCCGGTTGCTGCCGGAGCGATGCTGTGCAGTTTAAGAAGAGAACGGATGTCGGGGACATGCAGACCGATGCCCCAGTTCAGTGCCGACGAGCAGGCAGCTGCCCTGCCCAGTTCAAGCTGTACCATACCTTTTACCTTGTGAATAGCTGCCATCTGATTGTTTTTCATTATATTTACACTCCTTTATTTCTCATGAAGGGTTTTGCCTGACCAGGAGAGGCACTGCACATGTCCTGGTTTGTGCTCTCTCCTTTTTTCGAGCTCATTGTACGCCCTGTGTGGTAATTTCAGCGGTAACATTGCCCAAATGAGAAAAAAAATATAAATTATCATGTAACCTTAACAGACAGGACGTGTTCCGTCCCCGGGCAGCCGGTTCCCTGACACTTCCATGCCCCTGCAGATGCTGTCCTCCTTTTTTTCAGCACGTGCAGCCATCTGCTGAACTGCAGCGTATCAATATATGGCAGCTGAGACACACTGCCAGTGTCACCCGCGGAACTGACTGGCACCCGGAAAAGAACCGGAGGTTATTTTCATCCCGGTCCTGTCGTCAGGGTACAGTTTACTGTATAGCAAAAAGGAGACCTGAAAATGGCATCTTTTTCCAGAAGCAGAACGGCACAGCTGATCTTCCAGTCCTTTTACTGCGCACTGGCCTTAGTGGCCTGTGTAGGGAGCGTCGGTTTTTTTGACATGCATTTTACAAGCGACTTCTACATCTATTTTACGAACATCAGCGTTTACTTTTCTGCTGTCCTGATGTTCGCTCAGCTTGTCCAGACAGCGGAAAGAAAAGAAGACGGCTGTGTGAGCACTTTGCCGCGCCTCCATTTCGTGGGCATGCTTGGGCTCATACTGACGTTTATGGTTTTTAATTTCATGCTGGCCAATGATCCTGCACGGGACCCTGCACTGAACTACAAACCCGAATGTGTCCTGTCCCATATTGTCCTTCCTGTCCTCTTTACCGCTGACTGGGTCCTGTTTTTTGAGCACGGCAGGGTGGGTTGGAAGCTCCCCCTTCTCTGTGCGCTGTACCCTCTGATCTATGTGGCTTATGTGTATCTGCATGCTGCTCTGTGGCATTTTGACAGCAGCATCATGAATTACGCAGGGACAGATCCCATCATCTATCCTTATTTTTTCCTGAACCCGGAAAGAGTCGGGATCAGCGGTATCCTGACCTGGGTATTTGCCCTGCTGTCTGCCTTCGTGGCAGGCGGGTACCTGTTTATGCTCATGGACTGTCTGCTGGCCAGAAAGAAAAAATAAGCTCCCGCAGGCCTTTCTTTCATGGCACCCGGGGAAGCATACGCGTTGCTTCCTGGTGTTCCTGACCCCTGGAGAACCGCTCCAGGGGCTGTTTTTTTTTGTATGGCCTGTCGCCTGTATGCGCAAAAACTGACACTTTCCGGCTCTGCTTTCCGCTGCGGGCCTTGCCGGCCATCTGCGTACCGGCAAGATCCACAGACAGTGAAATGGACTTTTATCCGGCTTTGGGATAAACTGTGCCTGTCACAGGGCACGCACTGCCCGGATTTGCGGCCAAAGGGCTCTTGCCATGACTGCGTTTCCTGGGCCTCTCCGGCGGTCCCCTGCCTGCCGCAACCACAAAAGACCGCCTTATGGCATGGCGGCCCAAACATACAGAACAAAAAGGAACATTGTGAAATGAAGATCACTGCTCTGCTTGAAAACACCTCCTGCTGCGGCCTTCCCACCGAGCACGGTCTGAGCCTGTTCGTGGAAACAGAGAACTGCTGTTTCCTCTTCGACATGGGACAGACCGGACTGTTTGCCCGGAACGCAGATGCCCTCGGGACTGATCTGAACGCCGCTGATTTTGCCGTACTGTCCCACGGACACTATGACCACGGCGGCGGACTGGCCACATTCTTTGAACGGAACAGCCATGCCCCTGTCTATATGAGCTCACATGCCTTTGAGCCGCACTATCACGGCGAAAAATACATTGGCCTCGACCAGAACATGAAAGCGTATAGCCGCATCCTGTTTGTGGACAGGGAAAAAGAAATCGTCCCCGGGTTCACACTTTACAATCCGGATGCGTTCAAAGCGGCGGATGCCACTTCCGGCGGTCTGAGCATGGTGCTGGATGGTGTGATGCGGCCTGAGGACTTCAGGCACGAGCAGTACCTCCTGGCAGAAGAAAACGGGAAACGCGTACTGTTCAGCGGCTGCTCCCACCGGGGCATACTGAACATTGTACAGTGGTTCCAGCCCGACGTGCTCATCGGCGGTTTCCATCTGTCCAGATACCCTCTGGATGACATGCTGGCATCTTTAGCCGAAAAGCTGGATTCCTTTCCGACCGTCTATTATACCTGTCACTGTACAGGGGCCGGGCAGTACCGATTCATGCAGAAAAGAATGAAGAACCTCCATTATCTCAGCACCGGAGAACAGATTATCATATAAGGACATCCCTCACAAAAGGCTGCCGGCACTGGAGCGTACAGGTGCCGGGACTTCTCTTCAATTGACCCCCGTAACGCTTTCAGGCCTGCCCTCCGGCGGGCCTTTTTCCTTTTTTCAGTCTGCCGTGGAACACGCTCTGCCCAACAGTCAATCACCGCTCCGGTTTCAAGGTTCATTTAAGGAAACTTTGTTAAGCTTCACATTGTCCGGAAGAAAAGAGTCCCTCTTTCCTGCCGGGCCAGCAATCGGGGCGCATGACGCATGCGCTGTCTGCACATGTCTGATTCCGGCAATACAAAAGAGAAAGTACCGGAAGGCATTACCCCGATGGCCATAGAATTCATTGTTTCTCATTGTATTCTGGCAATCAGTCCCAGAAAAAAGAAGGAAGGAGCCCCATGAAAAAGTTTTTTTCTCTCCTGCTTGTTGTGTGCATGATGTTCACATTCAGTGCCTTTGCAGAAGGCGGGCCAGGCAGCGGCATGACTCCGCCCGACGGCGCCCCTGGCGGAGGCGGACCCGGTGAAGGCGGCGGTTTCGGTGGCGGCACTCCTCCCGGCGGGAGCACATCCTCATTTGAATATACCTCAGCAACCGGGATCACTTCAGCAGATGAGCAGGCAGATCAGACTTACACCTCCACAACGGCTGATGAGAGCGCCCTGATCGTGAACACTGCCGATGCAGTGACGCTTACCTCCCCTGTTGTCACCAAGTCCGGCGATTCCGACGGCGGCGATAACTGCAATTTCTATGGCCTCAATGCCGCGCTCCTGGTCATGGGCGGTTCCCCC
>CAMNGW010000101.1 GCA_946538615.1 uncultured Clostridia bacterium | reverse complement strand
TGATCTGATGTGCCTTGCCACTGCGCGCTATCTCAGCGCGGAGGGTGTGGAGATCCACATGAACGGTCTTGAAGTGGACACTGAAGTTGAACGCAGTGCAGACGATGACGCAGCGGATGAGGACAGTCAGCTGAATGCTGCATTGGAACTGGCTGAAAAGATGACGGGAGAGGAGGAAGACTCATGAAATCCATGACTTTGTGGCTGACAATGATTCTTCTGGTATGCTGCCCTGTCTGTCAGGGAATGGCAGAATCCCCCGAGGATGCAGTGGAAACGGATGTTACGCCGATGGTGAGCCTTCCATCCTTCATGGTGGAGGAATACAGATCGATTGCGGATACGCTGGATCTGGTCAGTCTGGTGCAGGAAGGATACTTTGGTGAAGTGGCTGAGGAAGATCTTCTGGAAGGCGCTGTGGCCGGCATGCTGGCAAGCCTGGGAGACCCGTATACCTTCTACTATACACCCGAAGCCTATGCCGAAATATGGGAAGAAGATGAAGGAGAATACGCCGGTATCGGCATTCTGATTTCGGCAAACTATCAGTCCCAGATCTGTACCTGTATCCGCACGTTTACAGGCAGTCCCGCAGAGGCGGCCGGAGTCCGGCGCGGAGATATACTCTACATGGTCGAAGACATGAAGGTCAATGCTGACAACCTCACTGAAGCGGTGGACATCATGCGCGGAACCCCGGGAACAGATGTGCATGTGACATTCCTCCGGGACGGGGAGGAGATCCATACAACGATTACACGCGCGATCATCAATGTCACCCGGGTTGAATGGGGTGTGCTGGAGGACAATATCGGGTATATCTGCCTGTATGAATTTGCAGGAGACTGTGCGGAGAAGTTCCAGCAGGCGGTCGACGAACTGACAGCCCAAAATGTTCAGGGCATCATCATTGATCTCAGAGACAATCCGGGCGGTTGGGTGGATGCTGCTCAGTCCATGGCAGACATCTTCCTGGACGAGGGCCTGATCTTTTACAGCCAGTATAAGGACGGATATCAGGAACGCGCGTATTCCAAGGATGGAAAGGTGGATCTGCCATTGGTCATCCTTGTGAATGAGAACAGTGCCAGTTCTTCTGAAATTCTGACCGGTGCGCTACAGGACCGGGCGAATGCGACCGTGGTCGGCGTACAGAGCTATGGCAAGGGAATCATTCAGGCTGTGATGCCGCTTGGCACGGAAGGTGCCGGCATGCAGATCACCTTTGCGCAGTATTTTACGCCCAATGGAAATGCTGTGCATGGTATCGGCATTACACCGGACATCACGGTTGAACTGGATGAGAATGATGACGGCATTTATGAGTTCGGCGATCTTGCGGATCCGCAGCTTCACTGCGCTGTGGAGACGATGCAGAAAAAGATTGCGGCGCAGTAAGAAAATCGCGGAAAGAGTGATGCACACTCTTTCCGCGATTTTCCATACTCAGACACGATGATGCAGACGGATGATCACCGGGCATCCTCGAACTCGTAGTCTTCAGAACAGGCTTCAAAATAATAGAACACCGTTTCGGATTCGGATTCGTCCTCCACATAGGTGAGGATCTCTTCGCCATCTTCTTCCTCAACCCGGAACACAAGAAGTGCTTCTTCATCCTCGCTGTCCTGAAGAAGAACATAGGTGATATCATTCATGATCACGCGGCCCACTGCCTGAAGATCCACGCTGTCGCCATCGTCGAGGGGGAGCGTATAGATGGAGTGGTCTTCAAGAATCTGATTTGGCATGGCTTCAACCTCCCAATTCACATTGTGCACATGATAGCGATATGGATAGAGGTTGTCAAACGGATGCGCTGTATTTCGGGAAAACAGAGCCGCGTACCCGGAGGGAATGAATTTTTTCTTTGGAATCCCTTGCAGAGCATACCGCGTTGTGATAAAATCGCGTTTGTGACAACGGGCGGTCCGCTGTTCGGAACGTGCACATTGTGCAGAAGCCGAATACGAACGTCTATGAAGGAAGGAGGATCCGAAAGATGAGCGAAATTATCCGTTCTATTGAAGCAAAGCAGCTTCGGAACGATCGTCCTCAGTTCAACGTTGGCGATACTGTCAACGTGTGGGTCAAGGTCGTTGAGGGAACACATGAGCGTCTTCAGGCATTTGAAGGCACCGTGATTGCTAAGCGCAATGGCGGCATCCGTGAAACATTCACAGTTCGTCGTGTAGCATCCGGAATTGGTGTGGAACGTACATTCCCACTTCACAGCCCGCGTGTTGACCGCATCGAAGTGGTCCGTCGGGGCAAAGTCCGTCGCGCAAAGCTGTATTATCTGCGTACCCGTCAGGGCAAAGCAGCCAAAATCAAGGAAGTGCGGCGCGTCTAATGGTTCTCAAAAAGGAAGGGGTTTCCCTTCTTTTTTGCATTTTGTCTCTTTGAGGAGCGACAGTATACAAAGGAGTTGTCAACTATGTTCCATACTATGACAATTGCAGGTCTTGAAAGGCACCTGCCGATTTGCCGAGTCAATGATAACCTTTACATTGGTGCTTTTGTCATTTTTGGAGATTGCGAACTGACTGAGGCTTGCGCACGTGAGTTATTGAAATCCGCACCAGAGTATGACTATATTCTGACAGCTGAATCAAAAGGGATCCCGCTGGCCTATGCTATGGCGAATCAGCATGGCGATAAAAAGTGGATGCTTGCCCGCAAAGGGATTAAACTTTACATGCAAAATGTAGTTGATGTTGCTGTCAAGTCCATCACAACAGAGAAAGAACAGCATCTGTATATTGATGGCGCTGACGCTGAACTGATGCGCGGGAAACGCATTCTCATTGTGGATGATGTGATTTCCACCGGAGAATCACTGAAAGCCCTCGAAAGCCTGGTTGAGCAGGTCGGCGGTATCATCTGCGGGAGAATGGCTATCCTTGCTGAAGGAGAAGCGCAGGATCGCGAAGACATCATTTATCTCGAAAAACTGCCTTTGTTCAACAGCAAAGGAGAAATCATCGGTTAATGAAATGCAGCGGCGTGGGCCGCTGCATTTTTAAGTCCTGGGAATCTTCGTTTTCCTGCGTCTGTAGCGTCGTTTCCTGCGCGGCTTTTGTCCATGCGCGACCCTGTAGGCATTGATGGTGTCCCGGATCGTAGTATAATCGCGCTCAAAGAGCTCATCTGAAACCTGTTTCCAAAGCATGTCCTGATCCACACGTTCAAGGAGCTTGTCTATAACAAAAGCTTTGCTTTTCTGGCGATAGGCCGGTAGCGAATTCAGTTCCAGCAGATGGTTCAGTTCCGGACGCCATATCAGGCTCATTTTCATTCTTGGGTCCTGTGCCGGATTGGGGGAAGGATGCCGTTCCATATAGAAATCAAGTTTTCCGGCATCTGCTTCAACTGTGATGATTCCCCAGTGGTCGGGGACGTGTTCTGCAATATGGCGCAGATGGCTCAGTCCGATGACCACAAAATTCGCATCGTAATACTGGTCATAATTTGCCACTTGTGCAGCAAGACGGGAATACGTATCTGCATCACTCTTAATTTCTATTCCAATGAGTGAAGATTCCAGAACCATAACAGCATCCGCTCTTGCCCTGCCTGTTCTTTTTTCTTCAAGGATCCGTGTTTTTCCATACGTCCTCTCAAGAAAATCAAAGAGCGGTTCGCGGATATCTTTATCATGGAGCAAAAAATCACAGCCTTTCGTTTGCAAACGTCAGTTGTATTTCGAGGAGCATGAGATTTTTCCTTCCTGGCACCAGGACAATTCATGACATTGTGTTTCCAATGGTTTTTTTTATCTTTTCAATATTTTACCTGGCCTGTTTCATTGACAGTCGTATGCGCTCATGTTATGATACGCGCATCCCTGAGGTTTCCAGGGAATCAGAGGTGCGCAAACCATGAGTCATGCGAAGGAGATAGGGCAGTCTGAGATCTCGCACAAAAGGGGAATGCGCCGAAAGAACCGTATTGCCCGGTGCGGTTGCTTGGCTTACTTCCAAACAGGATGTAAGTTGTCGACGGGCTCAACCCGGCGGAGCGCTGATTGAATGTGTGTTTTGCGCGCCGCAGGGTACTGCGGTTTTTCTTTTGCAGTCATATAAGAAGGAGTGATCTTTATGGATACATATCGTGTAGGTGTTATTGGCGCAACGGGCATGGTAGGACAGCGTTTTGTTTCTCTGTTAGCTGACCATCCCTGGTTCAAGGTCGTGCTCGTAGCAGCTTCCGCAAGAAGTGCCGGGAAAACCTATGAGGAGGCGGTAGGGGACAGATGGGCATTTTCATGGCCGATCCCTGAAGGCGTCCGTCATCTTGTCGTTGAGGATGCAGCAGATGTTGAAAAAGTTGCATCCCAGGTCGATTTTGTGTTCTGTGCTGTTGACATGAAGAAAGATGAGATCCGTGCCCTTGAGGAAAATTATGCCCGCCATGAGACGCCTGTCATTTCAAACAACAGTGCGTGCCGCGGACTTGAAGATGTCCCTATGATGATCCCTGAGATCAATTATCAGCATGCTTGTGTGATTGAAACGCAGCGCCGGAGATTGGGTACCCGTAGAGGATTTATTGCGGTAAAGCCCAACTGTTCCATTCAGAGTTATGTGCCTGCCCTGTCTCCTCTTCTGGATTACTGTCCGACCCAGATCATGGTGTGCACCTATCAGGCAATCTCGGGTGCGGGAAAGACATTTAAAACATGGCCAGAAATGGTTGACAATGTGATCCCGTATATTGGCGGCGAAGATGAGAAGAGTGAAAATGAACCGCTCAAAATCTGGGGTTCCTTAGCTGATGGAGAGTATGGCAAGAAAATAGTGAATAACAAGGAAATCACGATTTCTGCACAATGTCTGCGCGTGGCATGTTCGGACGGACACATGGCTGCTGTATCCGTCAAGTTCAGGAACAAACCTTCAATTGAAGATATTTTAACACGGTGGAACACTTTTGAAACAGAACCGCAGCGCCTTGGCCTGCCCAGTGCACCAAAGCCTTTCCTGCAGTATTTTGAGGACCCGTCCAGACCGCAGACACGCCTTGACCGTGACTTTGAGCGTGGATATGGCATTTCCATAGGGCGCCTGCGTGAAGATAAGATTCTGGATTATCGTTTTGTATGTCTCAGTCACAATACGGTCCGCGGCGCGGCGGGCGGCGGTATTCTCAGTGCCGAACTTCTTTGCAAACTCGGATACATTGAAAAGAAATAAGGAGGATAGCCATGGCTCTCTTTGAAGGTTGTGGAACAGCGCTCATTACTCCATTTAAGAATGATGAGGTTGATTACGAAGCCCTCGACAATCTTGTAGAGACACAGATTGAAGCTGGCGTTAATGCATTAATCGCAGCAGGGACAACAGGAGAACCAGCCACGATGACATGGGAAGAGCATCTTTCAGTGATCCGCCGAGTGGTAGATGTAACACATGGAAGAGTTCCTGTCATTGCAGGTACGGGTTCGAACTGTACCCGTGAAGCAGTCGAGGCCGCACGCATGTCAAAACAGTTTGGTGCAGATGCCCAGCTTGTTGTGACTCCTTATTACAATAAAACCAGCCAGGAAGGGCTTGTGGCCCATTTCCATGCGATTGCAGATGCAGCCACACTGCCGGTGATTGTATATAATGTGCCGAGCCGCACAGGCATAAACATGGGACCGGAAGCACTTTGTGCTATTTGTAAGCATCCGAATATTATTGGAGTAAAGGAAGCCTCAAGTGACGTGGGACAGTCTCTTGAAAAAATGCGCATGGTGGACGGAATGGCAGATTTCTATTCAGGGAATGATGATATTGCCGTCCCGATGATTGCGTGTGGCTACAAGGGGGTCATCTCTGTTGTTTCCAATGTCATGCCTAAAGAAACAACTCAAATGGCGCGGCTGGCCCTCCAGGGTAACAATAAAGAGGCAGCTGAATGGCAAATGAAATTACTTCCTTTGATTAATGCACTTTTCTGTGAAACCAGCCCGATTCCTGTGAAGGCAGCAATGGCAGCAATCGGCATGTGCAAAGATGAAGTGCGGCTTCCTCTGGTTCCCATGCAACCAAAGAACAGGCCGAGGCTGTATCAGGCTATGCGTGAACTCGGCCTAACGGTTCAGGAGGCTTAAAATGCAGGTTCTGATTTGCGGTGTCAATGGACGGATGGGGCATGTCCTGGTACAGCAGGCTCCGAAGTATGATATTGCCATTACGGCAGGCGTAGATCCTTCAGGAGGAAATTTCACTTTTCCTGTTTATCCTTCTTTTCGGATGGTGGAGGAAAAACCGGATTGCATTATTGATTTTTCCAATCCAGCTGCACTTGATGAACTCCTGGATTATGCAGTTTCCCAACATATTCCATGTGTAATCTGTTCTACTGGTTATTCAACTGAGCAGATTCAGAAAATAGAATGTGCCAGTAAGATGGTGCCGCTGTTCCGCTCTGCGAACATGTCCCTCGGCATTGCGGTCATGCGCCGTCTTGTGGACATGGCCACACGGGCCTTGCAGGAAGATTTTGATATCGAAATTGTTGAGGCGCACCATAATCAGAAAGTTGATGCCCCGAGCGGGACGGCCCTTATGCTTTATGAAGCGGTAGAAAAAGCAAGCAAAGAACAGGTATTCCGCAAAGATGGACGAAGTGGGATGTCCAAAAGAGAGAAAAATGAGATAGGCATGCATGCCATCCGGGGCGGAACTGTAGCAGGTGAACATGCTGTATGCTACTTTGGACCCATGGAACGCATCGAATTGAGGCACAGTGCCGAGGATCGCAGTGTATTTGCCATTGGAGCACTGCGGGCAGCCAGGTTTCTTCAGTCTAAAGCACCTGGCATGTACAATATGGATGATATACTGAATTTTTCAGAATAGACACACACAAACAAAGCCGTCTTTATGACGGCTTTTGTTTGTGTGTCATGATAAGCTTGTCAGAGATCAGTTGGAATGAGAAGGATTCATATCGCCTAACGAAACGATATATCGTTTCCCTTGAAAACGTTGCTCACGAATAGTAGAAATGCCGGATGATGAGTGGCTGACACGATGGATCAGACGCCTGCACAGGTCACGAACTGTGGAGTGCAGGAGAAATACCAGATGGATAATAACCCTCAGAATGGACCATTGGCCAACAGGATCTCTCATACAGATCCCAAACTACAGTATGCTTATTCAAGGGCGGATCGTTACAATGCCGAAAAAAGAAAAACGAAAATGGACAGGTACTGAGCAGTTCCAGTAAAAACATGGGAAATTAAGGGGAAACTGCTGAATCAGAAAAATCATCAGAATACTCGGTCAAACTGCCTGTCTGGTCGAGAGTAAAATATGCACGTCCAACATACTCCAGTGCGCTGTCTTTTGAAGCCGGTGTCCTGGAATATGCCCATATTTTTGAAAGTTCGTCCTGTAGTGAATCAGATCTCTCTTTAATGGTTTCTTCCAAGATGCGATAGACCTGAACGGTGTAACGGACTTTTCCGGAAAGAAGTGAAGGATAGGCACTTTCAATGACAGTGAGAACAGGTTCCGAATTGAGGTCTGTATGCGCTGCGATGAGAGAAAGCATTTCATGGTTCTTTTGGCTTCTCTCCTGGGAAGTAAAAGAAGCGGAAAGGGAAGTGTGCTCGTAGGAGTACCAGCTGAAAGCAGCCACGGAAACTGCGCCTGCCAGGAAAAAGGCGATCAGACTTGGGACCATTTTTCTGGTAAACTTCAGTTCGTCTGCACTGCCAACAACAAAATGCAGGGAACGGACACGTGGGACAGCAAGGGAAAGGAAAACCATGAGGATGATTGATTCAAATGGGAAAAGGACAAGATTTTTTATGATACGCAGAAGGTCAAATGGAGCATAATACTTTCCCAGCATGACTTCATAGTAGAGCATCATAATGGGGGTAGTTAAAACAATATTGACAAAAAAGTCGATGCAGAACCTCGACAGGATCACGCGCTTTGGCGTCAGGTTCTGTCGATAGAGAAAAAGGGCAAAGATCAGCGAACCTGCTATTTCCTGGAAAATGAAAGGAAAGAAGTAAGGACCGGTCGGAAAGAGGAGACAGCCAAGCGTGTCTGTCACGGCAGCTGCGATGATCGCAATGACGGGCCCGTACACCATGGCTCCGAATGCATTGATCAGGAAGGCGACATTAATTCTGAGATCCGGTCCTATGGGTATGCTCACAGCCTTAAAAATGACGCGCAGCGCAATCATAAGCGCTGCAAAAACAAGCATTCTGGTGTTTTTCAGTTCCATAGCGGATGTTTTCCAGAAAGCTTTGGAAAAGGGATGGGGAAAAATCGTCATAAAAATACCTCCTTTCAGAGCAAGCATGCTGCATAAGGAGGTATTTTGGATTTCCTCATTATGTGACTCAGCGGGTGCAGACCCTCCACCGCGGTTGTCACCTTCGTCTGTCAAACAACTCCCCATTTTGACAGCACTTTACGCGGAAGACCCTACTCTGACTCTTTTTATTATACAATACCACTTTCAGAATGCAATAGATGTCAGGAACCAAAGAACATCAGTGTAAAACAAGGATAATATGTACTTCCGCCCTCTGCGTTCTGTACTTCATAATTGCCGGCAAGCTGTCCATAGATCCTGTATTGCTGTCCTACAACAAGATTGCCCGGATCCTGGTCGGTTGTCACAACCACCATATCTTTATAACCGGATTTCAGAGACCGCATTGCCATGAACAGGATGTACTCATCTCCGCTCTGAACAATGTCAGTGAGATACAGAGGATATGTCATGTACCGTCCGACATAATTGCCCAGTTTCTTTTTCAGGGTACTGTATGCCGGCTTAATGGACGCTTCACGGATGGCAGCAATCTTTTCCTCTTCTGACATCTGCCTGCTCACGTCATAGGTGAAGCGGCGCATAGCATATCCCTTTTTCTGGAACGAGATGGTAATATGGTACTGCCCTTCAGTTGACGTATTGAGTTTAAAGCTGAATTTGCCAGAGTTGTTCGTGGTAACCTGTTTGCTGTAGCCTATGCTTTCAATAATGCACTGTACTTTTACATTCTTTACTGTGGTGCCCGACAGTGTATAGGTGTCGGAAGGAAAGTTTTCTGGCATTTCTTCATTAAAGTTGACCGGCAGGAGAGCGGACGCATAATTTGTGGTATGGAAAACGGTTTCACCGACTGTTTTTGTGCCGTCCTTGAATGTAAGTGTCATCAGCCAGGTTCCTTCTTCAGGAAGCTTGACATCAAAAGTGAAAGCACCCTTTTTACTTGCATCTGTCTCCAGACGGATAGGTTCTGTGGTTGTCATACGCATCAGAACACCGATAATGTGAAGGTTTGGCGTACAGGTACCTTTGACTTTAAAAACACCCGTGTTGGTCTCTCTGGGCGGCTCAGCGGTAAAGGAAGCATTCGCTGTAGCTGCAGCCGAACTGGTTGTTCCGGACCCTGAGACGATGACACCATTTTGAGCATCTGCTGCAGCCAAAGGAAGCACCGTGGTGAAATACCAGTTTGTCATGACCTTGTTGATGGCTGCCTGGTCCTGTGTTTTAAGGCTTCTGCCATATACCTTGTAATCTACAGTAATTGTATAGCCATTGCGTATGGCACGTCTGGCATAACCCCGCATGGTGGATGAACCGTTTGACTGTTTATACTTGATCATCAGGAAACGGCCATATTGTTTTGTGTTCTTCCACTCGGCACTTTGAAATTTATAGCCAACAGATCCCGGAACCGTTCCTTTCAGATGTGCCTGGCGATAACTGGCGCGGATAGCAGGTGTCTGCTGATCAAGGTCAAAATATTTTTCAGACCATTCATCCCTGACAGCTGTGATTTCAAGGCAAGCATCTGAATCCAATGTCCATGCCTGAAGAAGGACACCTCTTGCTTCCCAATCTTCCAGCATGCCTTCCTTTGTGATCCCACGATTGGACATCCATTCCTGGTGCTTATCGAGATTATCTGTCTGGAAAATAATATACTTGTCCTCATCCAGAGTGAGCTGTGCATAGATAGAATCAAAAGTGATGCGTGTTTCAGCACATGCATGCAGCACAATCAGCATGTTCAGTAAGATAAGCACAGGAAATAAATATTTCCGCATAATGCAACCACCTTTCAAGATTAGAACACTCAGATCAAGGCGCATAATACGTCATATCGAGTGGAGTGGGTTCGGGGCCCTGCGACAGCAGTTTTTTCCGCCTTTTCAGAAAAGTATCCCGATCAAGCATGACGATGCGCGAGCAACCGGAGCATTTCATCTTAATATCAGCACCCGTGCGAATGACTGTCCATTCTGAGGAACCACAGGGGTGTTTTTTTTTCGTCTGGACAACATCACCAATACGGATTTCTTCCACCACAGTGTTCTTCACTCCTATCGCTTTCCTGAGAAAAATCAAAGAAATTATAAGTCTTTTTACATTATCATGCAAGAGAATTGCACGCAGTGTGGGCAAGTGATATACTGTTAGCCTTAATTGGGAGGGAATCACATTGAATGTGCTTAGTGAATATCCGATTGGTGTGTTTGACAGCGGTGTGGGCGGGATCAGTGTGCTTGCAGATCTTGTGAAACTCATGCCTCATGAACATTTCTGGTATTTCGGCGATACACTGCATGCACCTTATGGGACAAAGTCCCCGGATGAAGTACGGGGGTATTGCATGGACATTGCACAGCAGATGCTGAAATTACCTGTAAAAGCAATAGTTATTGCCTGCAATACAGCTTCGAGTGCCGGTGCACAGCTGATGAGGGATACGTTTGACCTGCCAATTATTGCCATGGAGCCCGCTCTGAAACCTGCTTCGGAAATGCGCCATGGGGGCCGGATCCTGGTGATGGCGACACCCAATACGCTCCGCCTGCCTAAATTTCAGCAGCTCTATGCCAGATACGGAGCTGGTGCCGTACCTGTGCCGTGCCCGGGTCTCATGGAATATGTAGAGAACATGGATGATCAGGGTGCCAGAAAGTACCTTCAGGATCTTTTCTCCTCTTATTTTGATAAAGGTCCAGTTGATGCTGTCGTACTCGGGTGTACCCACTACGTTTTTCTGAAACCGCTCATCCGTGAGCTTCTTCCGCCCCAGACAGCTGTTATTGATGGAAATGCAGGTACAGCCAGACAGCTCCGCCGTGTGCTTGAAAGCAGGGATCTTCTGGCTCAGGAGGGCTTGGGGACCGTTTCTTTTCATACAAGTCTTCCTGACACACCTGAAACACAGAAAAAACAGGAACTGGAAAGAATGCAGATTCTGTATGCGCGGGCGCATCAAATCGAGTGACCCTGTAAACTAAGGCAGTCTCCAGTAAATAGGCAGCAAGATGAAGAAACTTTCTGATGTGAAAAATAGTACTTCCTTTTTCAGAGACGTTCATGTATAATCCCGTTTTCGACAGTTTAAGGAGCTTGAAACGGCTACAAACCCAATTAT
>CAMNGW010000100.1 GCA_946538615.1 uncultured Clostridia bacterium | reverse complement strand
CCTCAGCAGGGGCTTCAGCGGGTGCTTCTGCTTCCTCAGCAGGGGCTTCAGCGGGAACTTCTGTTCCTTCAACGGAAGCTTCGGCGGGCGCTTCTGCTTCCTCAGCAGGGGCTTCAGCGGGAACTTCTGCCTCAGCAGGGGGTAGTTCTCCATCAATCAGGGCAAGCGCACCACGGATAATTTCCGAGACGGTCTGCAGTTCTGATTTGAGTCCTTCGTTTTCAGAGGTAACTGTCGTGATCTGATTGTTCAATTCGCCAATAGCACCTTCGAGTGCTGTCTTTTCAGCAGAAATGGCGTCGATCTGGGCCTGAGCTTCCTCTTTTGCAGCCGCAACTGCTGCATCCGTAGCAGCCTTTGCATTATCGATTTCAGCCTGTGCCTGTTCAAGAGAGGCTGTCATGGAAGTAACCTGGGCTTTCACAGAATCAAGCTCACTTGAAATGGCACCTTTCTGGCTGGTTGAGACACCTGCCCAGATAATAGCTGCCACGAGAAGTACACACAGGACAATAACTGGTTTTTTCATAAGACTGCAACTTCCTTTCTACTGTAACAAGATGTATAAATTATAAAATACAAATACCATTTCGTCAATGCCTGAAACTCTGCTTCATTTGTTTTAGCTGTAAATAATTGTGAACTTTTGGTTAATTCCGCAGGAGCCATGGACGGCGCCGGAGCCGGTAATTCAGAGCATTCATCCAGTAACGCAAGACTTATCCGGTACCATACAGTCTCCTGTATTTTTTATGTCTTTATCTAAAAAAAACATGAAATGAAAATACTGTTAATCCCTTGCTTTTTCAGACTGTCCATGAACAATCAACTGTATCATTTTTCAGGGGTGCTCTTTTTGAACTACACAGAAGAATCTCTTCGTTTGCATAGCGAATGGTAAGAGAAAACGAAGTCATTTCAAGAGTGCAAGTCAAGAATAAAGAAGATCTCTCACTGGCCTATACGTCTGGTGTTGCCCGGCCCTGTCTTGAAATTCAAAAAGATTAAGACAAGTCATTCACGCTTACCTCAGATATAATCCCGTAGCAGTTTTATAACAGATGGCACGGCGGTTCTTACTCTTGGTGATATAGGACCGGAAACCGGCATGCCTGTGATGGAAGGAAAATGTGCTCTTTTCAAATCTTTTGGCGAAGTGGACGCTTTTCCCAGGTGTATCCGCTCTAAAGATGTGGGCGAAATTGTCCGTACAATCTATTTGATCTCAGGCTCTTTTGGCGGTATCAATCTCGAAGATATTGCAGCTCCGCTCTGCTTTGAAATTGAGCGCCGCTTTAAAGGAATGTGGACATCCCTGTCTTCCATGCCGATCAGCATAGAACGGCCATTTGTACCGACTTGAACAGAATGCTCATCAGCATGCTGTTTTTCTTTATGTTTTAGCGTTCCTTCAAAATGATATCGTTTTTTCCCTAAAAAGGACACTCTTTCTGTAGCGGATCGTCATCAGGACCCCACACAGGGCCCATCCTACCGGATAAGCCAATGCTACAGCAACAAAACCCAACCCCATACTTTTAGTTACAGCCAGATAGACCTGTCTGAACGCAACAAAGGACGCAAGCATAATAATAGTTGGACCGGTTGCGTCCCCTACACCGCGCAATGCACCGGAAAGAATGGCGTGCACCAGCATAACCAGATAGAACGGCGTCACAATGCGTATGAACCGTACACCATATTCCACTACTTCCATGTCAGGCGAAAACAATCTGACAATATAGGGAGCAAGAATAAACACCGCACTGCCCAGTATGAGAGTGGAAACAAATGACATAATAAGTGCAGTATTCACCCCTTCTCTGGTTCTTCTGCTCTTTTTAGCGCCCCAATTCTGTCCTACAAATGTCGTCGATGACATGGAAATCGCCTGTAATGGGATCATGGCAAAGGCATCTATTTTGCCATAAATGCTGTTTCCTGCCATGCAGGCTGATCCAAACTCATTCACATAAGACTGAACAAACACATTTGAAAAAGCTGTAACTGCTGATTGAATCGCTGTTGGCATGCCAATTTTTAGAATTTGGCTGAGAGAATCACGCTCAATCCATAATTTCTTAATTCTCAGGCCATAAGCTCCATCCTCTCGCATCAGGGCAAAAAGAATCAGAAGGGCAGAAATGATCTGACTGATTATCGTCGCATAAGCCACTCCATCCACTTTCATATGGAAGCCAAGCACAAACACCAGATCAAGAACCGTATTCAGCAAGGCAGATAGAATTAGAAAAATCAGCGGCCTTCTGGAATCTCCAACCGCTCTGAGGATGCCGCTTCCCATATTATAGAAAAGTACACCTGAAACCCCTGAAAAATAGATAAAAAGATAGATGTGGGCTTCTTGCATTACATCTTCAGGCGTTGCCATGAATCGCAGCATAGGATCAATAAACAGCAGGCCCAGGATGGTCGCTAACACACTCAGAATAAATGTCAGCACAAGCGAAGTATGTACAGCGTGACTGAGCCCGGTATCATCCTTTGCCCCATAGCGCTGAGAAATAACGACAGTGGCGCCTGTTGCAAGGCCAGAACAGAAACCGACTACTGTATTGATGATGCTCCCGGTTGAGCCAACAGCCGCCTGGGCTTCTTTTCCCACAAACTGTCCAACTACCATCGTATCGACCGTATTATAAAGTTGCTGGAACAGAAGTCCGATTGTGAGCGGTACAGCAAATTGCAGAAGGTGGCCCATGATACTGCCCTGTGTCATGTCTGCGTCGCGTCGTTTCATTTATGCCTCCATAAGATATCAAGTAAAACATCAGAGAATACATGTTCAGTTTTCGTGCGGTCATTCTTCAGCAGACTGAGGCTGTCTTTTCATCTTCAGACATCAGAAAAAGCCTTTTCATACACAGTTTTTTTCATTTCAAGCATCCTGCTCTGGTCAACCCCGGATAGCGGATCACACTTTTTTTACAGAATTGAGAGCGTTCCACTTTCCCGTAATGAAATAAAAACCGAAAAGAACAAATAACAGCATGTTATGTCCGATCATGCACGCCCAGGCTGCCACAAGACCATATCCCAGGATACGGGTCGTAATGAACGTCCCAAGAATTCTTACTGCCCACATCCCAATCAGATTGAATCCCAGTGGGACCAGTGTCTTTCCGCATCCCTGCATCATGCCTTCCACAACAATGGGCACACCATAGAAAGGTTCTGAAACGGCCACCATCCGCAATACTGTCGTCCCAAGTGCAATCACCTCAGGGTCCTGTGTGAACAGGCCCACCAGCGGTCTGGCAAAAAGGAACAGTAAACCGCCTGAAACGAACATGAGCATCATTTCCAATGGCAGAAACGTATGGCCAAGCTTATTCAGCCTCTCCCTGTCCTTTGCTCCGTAAGCAAATCCCGCAAGCGTTGCTGCTGCAGTCTGCATGCCCCAACCCGGAATATAAAAGGCAGATTCCACCGTATTGGCTATCGTATGTGCAGCTGTAGATGTTCCGCCAAGCGCATTGATCATGGCAGCAAAGACAACATATCCAAAGCTTGTACCAAAACGCTGTACCATATTCGGAAGGGTGACGCGGAAGCAAGGTCTGAGTATTTCCGGGTCCGGCCGGAGCGACATTCCCTTGGGGGATATTTCCTTATGATGGTAAACACGTACCGCAATGGCAATTCCGCCAAATGTGTATGCAATAGCAGATGCATAAGCCGCACCTTTTACACCAAGACCAGCTCCGATAAAAGGAACGGTGACTGAAAAAATGCTGATATCATGGCTCGGATAAATCAAAAGAGCGTTAAGGATCACATTGATCAGGTTGACATAGACACCAATGCGCATCGGCGATTTGGTATCACCTGTTGCTCTCAGTACAGTACCCAGAATGATCGTGGATGTTCTGAAAAGCATAGGCGCATAAAGAATCAGGAAATATGTCCCTGCAAGCTCTGTAACAGCAGGGTCGGTCTGCATCCACACAGGAATCAGCCGGCTGAGTGAGGTTGTGAGTACAGTAAAGACCATCCCTATGATCACAGTCATCAGGCATGCCTGTGTTGTTGCTTTTCTGGCTTTTTCCTGCTGATGGGCACCGTATGCCTGGGAAATGTAAGCCAGGAATCCCACACCTACAGCCGATACGGTTGAACCGACGAGCCAGCTGACGGTTGACGTGGCACCGACTGCAGCTGTGGCCTCCGTTCCCAATGCACCGACCATAGCGGTGTCTATATACTGAACAGCTGTCTGCATAAACTGCTCCAGCATAGTTGGCCATGCCAGCGCAAAAATAGTGCGCAACATGGCCCTGTCCAGATGTGTGTTTTCCACAGTACCTTCATCCTCTGCTGTTTTGTTTCATAACTGGGTCAGACTGTTCATTCATTCCTTTGGCAGATACACATCCGCACTGGCACCAATACGTACATTTGCATTATTCAAATCAAGATGGACGGTATAATAAGCTGCATTCTGTCTTGTTACACCAAGTCCTGAAATTTCAGTGACTGTGCCATATATGATGTGTGACGGGTCCATATCCAGGATAATGGGAAGGCTGCTCCCCAACTGGATTTTTGAGATATCTATTTCATCAATCTGGGCCAGAACCTCCATCTGGTCTGTACTGTAGATTCTCGCCAGGAACTCACCTTTCCATACCTGCTGTCCGGGCGCTACGGATACCGTGCCTGCAACGCCATTGACAGATGATATGATCTGAGCACCAGCGTCCTGATCGGCATCTGCAGAGAGCAGCGTATAAAGGATGTCACCCTGTTTGACCTCATCACCTGGACTGACATACACAGATTCAACAAGCCCGGGAACAGCTGTCAGCATGACCGGGTCCCGTCTTACCACAGTACCTTGCCCGACTTTGTTCTCCTGTGTATAGCTGTCAGACCGGTACAGATTCAGCATCGTTGCGTAGTCAAAGGTGCCCTTGAGTATTTCCACAATGAATTCGCCGCCCGATACTCGGATCACACGTCCTTCGCCGTCTTCACGGCTTCCGGTTGTCGTCCTGAAATAGAGTGTTTCTCCCACGTGCAGCTCTTTGTTTCTATTTTTATTATAGGCCCCCGCAGTGCTTGCAAGAATCCGCTGAGTATGGCTCCCTTCCATAGCTATGACTGCGCCATATCGGATCATGGCTGCATCTGTATATTCTCCGGGAGCAATGAAAACGGCTGTGACCTTTCCTGTTTCAGGTGCATAGATTATTGTATGCTGCATTTCAAAAAGCTTGTCCCCAGCCTTCACTGTATCACCAGCTTCAAGGTCAAAGGTGCATAATGTTCCAGAGAACGGTGCCATCACATCCGTATGATTCTTGGCCGCAACGGTACCATTGGCAATGGTCATCCCACTCAGGTCCGGTTCAGCCATTACAGATGGCATGCACAGGACCAGAAACAGGACAAGGGATACTGCTGTGTATTTCCTCATCTTTTTCACCCTCTTTGTCATTCAACACTTTTAAGTGCCTCTACCATGTCTATTCCCCGGACTTTGCGGGTCAGCAGCCATTCGATGAAACATGTGAATGCGAAGGTGACTGCACTTGAACAGACAATCGTCCACCATGAGATATGAGGCACAAAAATCATAGAATCAAACTCACACATTTTCAGAATAATCGACACCAGAATGATTCCGGGCCACACCCCTGCAAAAACGCCAAAAATGGCAACCAGGTTGTTTTCACGGAGCATGAGGCCACGGATCTCCCTCTGATGGTATCCCAGTACCTTGAGCGTCGCATATTCACGGGTCCGTTCGGTAAAATTCAGCAGACCCATGTTATAACATATCACAAAGGCCAGCCCAAGCGCCACCCCGGACAGCACAGAGAACGCTGCTGAAGCGGAATCCATGATGCGCATGGTCTGTGCAAACTGACTGTCAGGGTATTTCAGGCTGGTCACTTCATCCATTTCCTCAAGCTGGACCCAGCCCTTTTCCTTCACGCCCTGTAAGAGCAGAACATTCGGACGGAATCCGCCCTTCCGCAGTTTTTTCCAGGCTTTTTCTCCCATATAGGCTGTCTGACCAATGTTGCTGTACGCCACACCGGCAAATACCATGCTGACAGGTTCATCATACCCGGGCAGCCACATCTCAAGCTCATCACCGACCTTAGCGTGAAGAACGTCCGCCAGCTTTTCCATAAGCAGTATGCCGTCCTCCGGAAGGACAGTTGCACTCTGGTCCTCTCCGAGACAGATCAGGGATATATCCTCCGGAAGTATGCTTAACAGGCACGTCCGTGAGTATCCGGAAGATCTGAGCCGTATGCTCATTTCCATGCACCCGTCAACCATCGCAGCATCCAGACGCTTTCTGTAACTGTCAAGACTCCCGGCAAGGCTGCTGTCAAGGTCTGCCCGGACCTCGTAGCGCAGTGTATTAAAGAAAAAAGCATTGACAAAATAAGGAATGGATTCCTGAAGGCCAAATGAACAGATGATAAGCATGTTACAGAAAAGCATGCCGATCATGGACAGAAACGTTCTTCCTTTCGCACGGATGATATTGCGGATCATCATCTTCGAATTGAAAGAAAGGCGCTTCCATAATGCCTTCCATTTTTCAAGAAGTATCCGGCTCCCGGCTTTTGGCGGTTTGGGACGCAGCAGCTCTGCTGTTGTCTCGCGCATGGACCGGTGGAGTTTCCACAGGCAGATCAGCACAGAGAGCACAACCTCCAGAATGGACATGAACCAGGCAAACGGTGATACAGGAGCTCTTAACACCTGAGGGACTCGTATATTTGTGGCGACCATCAGCCAGATAATCTGCGGCAGGGTGAACTGCGCAATAAACAGTCCCAGGGCAGACCCCAGCAGAGAAGGGTACAGAGCGTAATTCAGATAGTGCCGTCGGATCTGTCTGTCAGTATACCCCAGTGCTTTCAGTGTCCCGATCTGTATGCGCTGAGATTCCAGCATGCGGGAAATGGTTGTCACAACAATCAGAGCAGCCACAAAATAAGCAAGCACGGGAAAAAGGTAACTCATCTTCTGAAAAAGCTGAATATAATTCCTGCCCTGTGCTGTTGAACCATGTGTGCTCTGTGTAAGAATCAAAGCTGCAGGCACTATTTTTTCAATTTCTTCCTCAAGTGACTGCAATGGGAAATGATCGTCCGCGTCTATGATCAGATCATTGAATGGCAAATCCGGAAAGGCCTTGCTTGACAGAAGGATAAAACCGTATATGGAAGGGTCCGGTGCCATGTCACGGGTTGTGATCAGGTATTCCGGAGAAAGAACAAGTCCTCTGATCACAAAAGAATGACTGATTCCGTCCCGGGATACGTTGACTGTGTCCCCAACGTGCCAGCCCTGCGCACGGGCAAACTGTTCCTCCACAAGGCATCCCCGTGTATCACTTATATTGAGTGTATCCCCATCCCGTATAAGAGGACTGTTCACTTCCATTGTCCTGTCGAAGGCATGCAGCATGGCGGTGACCTTATCACTGGCATCTTCCACATCAAATTCCAGTGAAATCCTTGGTATCAATCTCCTTACGCCAGGCAGGTGCCGGATTCTTGTAATTTCCTGCTGTGTAAAGCTGACAGATTTGACCCAGAAATCAGCAAGGTTCTGCCCGGAAAGATAGGATTCGATCGAGAGTTCCTGCATGCGCCAGCAGCCATCCAGGCCTGCAAAAACCCAGGTCCCGAGTGCACACAGAAGCAGCATGGCAAGGAACTGCATGCATTCCCCGCGGAAATCCCGCATCAGCTTACGGTGCAGAGTATGTTTTACCATGTAATCTCCTCCACACTTACAGGCTTCTGTTCAATCATTTCCTGTACACTGCCGTTGCGAAGCCGGATGAGCCTGTTGCCCAACGGGGCAATGCTTGCATTATGTGTAATCACCACAACCGTCGTTGCATAATCGTGACACAGCCGTGTCAAAAGCTGAAGCACCTGTTCCCCCGTCTTGCTGTCAAGAGCGCCGGTGGGCTCATCACACAGAAGAAGCGCAGGATTTTTGCACAGGGCACGTGCAATGGATACCCTTTGCTGCTCTCCGCCCGAAAGCTGCGCAGGAAAGTTGTTCATCCTCTCTTTGAGACCAACCTGTTCGAGGACTTCTCTGGGGTCGAGTGCGTGGGGACAGACCTGTTTGGCAAGTTCCACATTTTCAAGTGCAGTAAGATTAGGCATGAGATTATAAAACTGAAACACAAATCCCACATCGAGGCGCCTGTACTCTGTAAGCTGGGTGCGGGTCATTGCTGTGATTTCCTTTTCTCCCACTCTGATCCTGCCCGATGTGGCCTGGTCCATTCCGCCCAGCAGGTTCAGCACTGTTGTTTTGCCTGCTCCGCTTGGCCCAAGCACGACACAGAAATCCCCTTTTTCAATGCCAAAAGTAACATGATCTGCTGCATGTACTATACTTGATCCTGACTGATAATCTCTGCACACCTCATCGAATGTGATATATTGTGAAGCAGCCATGTTAATTTCTCCTTTCGCAGGCAGCGCGGCAGATACTCTGATCCTTATGTGCGAACCGTCCCCGCCTGTTCCTGCCAATGCTCGATAAATGACCGGTATGTACTGCCTTCATCTCTGGTCTTCTTTACCTGGCCCAGGGCAGATCCTGCTTTTCCTGTGGCCCTTCCGTTTTTTACACGCTTCCGCCCATATATCGTAAAGCCCGGACAGAGCCCTTCCATATGGACCGGGACACCTTCCTTCCCGGCCTGGGAAAGCCATCCGGCCGCCTCCGTCTGGTCCCTGAAGGATATTTGCCTATGCCGCTGGAAATCAGGTGAAGTTCCCATCATGCATCCAAAATGAAGGATTTTTTACATCATTTTCCCACAGCGGACCATACTCACATCTGCCTGTAATCCTTAAGCATGCCGCATGCGTACCCAAGGATTTCCTGATCAGCGGAGGACAGATGGGGCAAGGCCTCTTCCGGCTTCATTCTGCATCCGACTTCCAAGTTCATTGCTCCGTCCCACACAAAGCATGACAGGCGTGTTCCCGGATCGTCCTTTGTATCCACATACTCAAAACGCATCACAGTGGCGCCATGCACTGGCTCGTTCCTTGGAAGACGGAGCGTACCGTCTTCTGTGCTTTCAAACATCACACCATCCTTCCCAAGAAGGATGTGACAGGATCCTCTCCCTTTTACCGTTTCTTCCCGGACAGATTCCGGAAAACTTTCCTTTAATGAGGCATAAGGCAAGCTGTAGAGCACAGGGTGCTCTGTCAGGCTCCGCATAATTCTCCATCCGGTCCGACTGTGCTCAAGGCTTTCAGGCGCAGGGCAGAACCCAAAATCAAGATAAAGCCTGCATGCCAGCCATGTCGTTGTCTGTGTTGGGACCATCACGCAGCTCACATCCGGGCGGTCCATCAAACGCAGGACATGGGCAATCAATGGTCTGGCAAGGCCCCGTCCCTGGCAGGAGCGGTCCACAGCGACCCAATGCAGCACGCCCTGATCTGATGGCCCTCCTTTACGTATGTCCCACCACGCAGTGGCTGTAGCCACCTTCCTTCCAGAAGTATCTTCTATGAAAACCATACGGTCAGGCAGCAGAGAGGCATATGCGCCAAAATACCTTTCAAAAACCTCCATACCCTGATCTGTATCTCTGATCTCCTTTGCTGCTATCTCTATACGGATCCAATCCTGCTCGTCCCCGGGGCGGTATGTCTGGAACCGGTACCCTTCCGGCAGCGGATAATCTGGCAGATCCGCCAGGTTCGTCCTTTTAAGCACCAGCTCGTAATATGCCAGCCGCTGCTCATGATTATCAAGAATCATCTGATATCCTCCCTAAGCTTATGAAAGCCATGGTGCACCACGCTTCTTCCGTCGGGGATCTGCTTCATGGGACGATAAACTGTAAAAAACATAGTCAGGTAACACGCCGAACCGCCAAGCACATCGGAGACAGGTTCAGCAAGGAACACTCCAGAAAGGCCGAGTCCAAGACGCGGCAGAATAAAAACCAGCGGAAGGACGATAAATACTTTTCTGAGCAGGGAAAAGAAAACAGCATTCCTTGCATAGCCCAGTCCCTGGAACACGGATTGGCCCGCAAACTGCAGCGTCATAAAAATGAATGCTGCAAAAAACTGTCTGACGGATGTCACCCCTGCATCCAGGAGCGCAGCATCGCTGGAAAAAAGGGTAATGAACCAGTCTGGTCTGAGGAGGATCAGGAGCCACATCGCAAGGGTATACACAAGACCGATCCTGCTCATGATCCGTATGCCTTCTCTGACACGCTTGAACAGCCTTGCTCCATAATTGAAGCCAATAACCGGCTGGGCACCGCTGGTCAGCCCGGAGATCGGCATACTGACAAGCTCACGTACAGAACAGATTACTGTATAGACAGAGACATACAGATCTCCCATCAGTTCCTGACCATAGAGCTGGAGCTGGGAAGTGGTCGCAGCCTGTACAATTCCGTTCGTCGCCTGCATCATAAAACCGGATACACCAAGGGATACGATTTTCCTATCAAGCGCACGGTCCGGCTTTATAGCAGAGGAATGAAGATGGAAAGCCAGCTTTTTCCCGCGGAATAGGAACCACAGAACCCAGCTGCAGGATACAAACTGAGAAAATACAGTCGCCCATGCCGCACCTTCCAGACCAAATCCGAAAGTGTAAATGAGAAGAGGGTCAAGGGCAAGATTCAGTACCGCGCCAAGTATGGTTGTCATCATACCAATGCCCGGAAAGCCCTGTGCATTGATAAAGCCATTCAATCCAGTAGAAAGCATGGCAAAAGGCGTGCCTGCCAGATAAATGGAAAGATACCGCTGGGCAAAGGGGAAGGATACTGAGGAAGCCCCGAAAAAAGGGAGGATATAGGGGGCTGCAGGATAAATCACAAGCATAAGCACAAGTGACCCTGTCAGCAGAAGCAGGAAAGCGTTCCCCATAGCCCTGTCCGCCTGCTGATTGTCCCCGGCTCCCCTGGCAATAGAGAAAATCGGGACAGCCCCACTGCCGATCAGATTGGTACATGCACTGATGAAAGAAATGACTGGCAGGGTGATCCCAATACCCGTCAATGCAAGTGTCCCCGTATCCGGCATATGCCCGATATAAATGCGGTCCACAATGTTATAGAGCATATGCACCAGCTGTGCACATGCAAGCGGAATTGCCTGACGCAGAATATTTCCCGTCATACTTCCCTGAGAGAAATCCTTCGCCACGCTTATTCCTCCAGTCGTATGCATTCGCCATTTTCGACCAAAAGCAGTCTGCCTGCAACCTCGCCGTCCTGAATTTCATACAGTGTGAGAACGAGGTCAGAAAGTATGCCGTCACCTTCAAAATCCTCTGTATACAGCGTGCGCTGGACATAGAAAAATCTTGAGGCGATCTGCAGTATGCCCAAATCATAATGTCCTTCAAAGCCATAGTCTGAAAAGACAGTACCGTCCTTGCGGAATGTCAGTGTACCGATCTCGTCGTTTTCCCAGGTAAGACCTGAATCTGCAAACTGAGCAGCTGAAGGCAAACAATGAC
>CAMNGW010000099.1 GCA_946538615.1 uncultured Clostridia bacterium | reverse complement strand
GAGCCGAAGAAGCGGTTCATCACGCCGTAGTCCGGGCTGAACATGTAGCGCCAGCTCAGGGTAACTGTTGTGATGGACAGCAGGCTGGGGAAATAGTACATGGCCTGGAAAAACTTGTTCCCTTTGCACTTGGTATGCAGCGCCAGGGCCAGGGTAAGGGGCACCAGGATGCAGAAAGGAACGGAATACAGGACAAATTTCACTGTGTTCCACAGACCATTGCGCAGCTGTTTGTAATACGTGTTCTGGGAATCCAGCAGCATGGTTCTGAAGTTATCCAGCCCGACAAAAACCGGTTCATTGAACAGGTCCCATTTGGTAAAGGCCGCATAAACGCCGTAGACAGCGGGAGTGATGAAGAAAATCACAAAGAAGAACAGGTGCGGGGCAATATACGCGTAGGGCAGAAGGTCATGCCTGAAGGCACGCCTGCTGGACTCCTGCGCAAAATTGGGCATGCACAGCACTGCCGTCAGCCCGGCTGCCGCCAGAGTGAAGAAGGTCAGAGGGCTGAATGCCGTCCCGATCTCCTTGACATCCCTCTTCTTGAACTTGACGCCGGCTTCCTTCAGCGCATCGCTCAGAGGCGTGTACAGGGCTGAGTTCATCTTTTCCATGGAAAAGAATAGCATGAAAAGTCCAAAGCTGATAAAGGATACCAGAGAAAACATCATGGCCACGTTGCGCTGTCTGCTCAGCAGGGCAATCAGGGCACAGACCATGGTCACAAGGGAGAGGGGGATCAGAAGAATGCTGGCGCTCGAAAGCGAAAAGAACAGCTTGGGCAGCGACATGTCGGTGGCCACTTCGGTTTCTTTGACCGAAGTGACAGCATGAACGCCGGAAAAGCAGAACAATACAAGAAATCCCAATGCCAGCAAAGCAGCGCACAGCATTTGGGGCGTCATGGCATTCTTACGGCCTGAGGACAGTGTCCTTTCCATTTCCGGGCACCTCTTTTCAAAAAATGGGAAGGGGCGAAGGCTGACAGCCTCCGCCCCAGACAGATGGTTTCTTACTGAGCTGCGATAGCGTCGCTGATTTCCTGATCAATCTGAGCCAGGGCATCATCAATGGAAATGGTTCCGTCCACAAAGTCCCAGCCTACGCGGGAGAATGCGGTGTCGAACAGTCCCCAGTACTGATAGCTGTAGATCGCCAGTTCCTTGTCGCGGGCAGGGTCTGCCAGGAAGGCCTGGGGCATATCTTTGAAGTCAGTTACGTCGTTGATGGACAGGTGTGCAGGGCACTGTCCTGCATCCTTTGCCCAGGTCAGGGAATTCTCACCCATGAAGTTGACGAACTTGGCAACAGCCAGGTCTTCTTCTTCGGTGCGGTTCTCGTCAGCAAACTGGACAAAGTTATGGGAGGATGTCCAGCTCTTGGCATTGGAGGCGTCATAGCAGATAGCGGGGATCATGCCGAAGTTGATGCCGGCGTCCACAACAGCAGCCTTCATCCAGATGCCTTCGGACCACACCAGCATGTTGCCGGAATAGAACTCGGAGGAATAGTCGGTGTTCTTGACGGTGGTGTAGCCGCCTTCCCACAGTTCCTTCATGGTCTCGAAGACTTTCTTCATGTTCTCATTGTTGATGCAGGGATTGATGCCGTCCTTGGACAGGGTCAGTTCCGGATCCAGCTGGCCATAGTAGCACAGCAGCTGGGCACGCATCCAGCCCAGGTCGGTGGTGTAGCCCGTGAAGCCGGCAGCCTTGGCCTTGTCGCCCAGTTCCTTGACTTCGTCAAAGGTCAGATAGCCGTCTTCCACATAGCTGTTCAGATCATACTGATCGAACAGGTCCTTGTTGTAATAGGTGACGTAGGAGTGAACATCCAGCGGGATGCCGTAGTGCTCGCCGTCGATATCGGTGCGGGCCCATGCTGCAGCATTGTAGTTCTCTTCCTTGACGCCGGCCTGGGCAATCAGGTCCAGATCATAGGAATAGAGCATTTCCTGGTTGACAAAGTTCGGGATGCGCTCGATGTGGACAATGCACACCTGCGGGATGCCCGTGCCGGTCTGGACCGTCAGCGGGATCTTCTGGTACAGGTCATCAGCCGTCATGGGTGTATGGTTGACATGCACTTCATCCTGGGACGCGTTGAATGCGTCCACCATGGCCTGCATCGTGGCACCGTCAGCGCCGGTGAACACGGACCAGTAGTTGATTTCGATGGGATCTGCATGGGCCACGACGGCCATGGACAGAACCATCAGCACGGACAGAACCAGGGCAAAGATCTTTTTCATAAGGGTACCTCCTTATATTTCCTGACGTCCCCGCGTTGAAAACCGCCAGGGACAGCCGGATTCGTAGTTGATTGACCCGGGGCATCAGCTGAGCTGATTGGTATTACCCTCCGGGCTCCTGTTAAGGGCCTTGAATCGTGCCGCATCCACTTTGGGCTGGCGGTCCGGTGTGAGAAGGCCGTTCACTTCCTGCATGACGTCAGTGAGCTGGGTGTAGCAGTATCCCTGACAGTAAGGCACATCGCGGATGGCATCTGTCACCGACTGGAAGCGGGAGAAAAAGGCTTCCTCGCTGGTCACCTTGTCGTGATAGCCCCAGCTCTCCATGCCGCCGGCATCGCCCTGCAGGCCAAGGTTGGTAAAGGCGATCCCGCCGTATTCCGTGATCAGGAAAGCTTCCTTTCCTGTGTGCACAGCGCCCTGGGCATAGCAGGGGCGCCAGTCGCAGGCATGCTTTTCCACCGCCTCACGGGAGGCAAAGTGGTCCCGGATCACCTCGCCCCGGTCGGCATAATCGTGAAGGGCACAGATATCCGTCTCCACCTGCTCCCATCCGTCATTGACGGATACCATCCGGGTGCCGTCCATAGCTTTGGCAGTCTGGTAGAGCATTCTTGCCAGGGCCTGCTGGCGCGCGTCGGTGAAGATCTGCCTGACGCCCCAGCTCTCGTTTAAGGGGACCCAGGTGATGATGCAGGGATGGTTAAAGTCCCTCTCAATGAAATCCATCAGCATGCCGGAAAGGTTGCGGATGGACGCTTCCGTAAATTCATAGGGACTGGGCAGTTCGCCCCATACCAGCAGTCCCATCTTATCCGCCCAGTAGTAGTACCTGGGGTCTTCAATCTTCTGGTGCTTCCTGGCACCGTTGTAGCCGAAGTCCAGCGTGTACTGGATGTCACTGCGGATCGCTTCGTCCGATGGGGGCGTAAGAAGGGAATCGGGCCAGTATCCCTGGTCCAGGATCAGCCGCTGGTACAGGGGGCAGTTGTTCAGATAAACTTTTCCATTCCTGACTTCCACCTTGCGCATGCCGAAATAGGTCCGGACATGGTCAAGCGTCTCCCCGTCCCGGCGAAGGCAGACGTCTGCGTCATAGAGCTCGGGGCTGTCCGGCGACCAGATATGGATCGGATCCAGGGCTCCCCGGACAATGAGGTCAATGGGAACGGTGATCCGCTTGGCTTCTGCTTTAAGACAGACAGTGCGTACGCCCTTTCCCGCATAGGAAATAGCAATTTCAAGGTCCAGGGCTTCTTTCGGGTCCCCGTCCAGCACTAGGTCAAAGGTGCACTGGTGGCGGTCTATGTCGGGCGTGATGCGGATCCTTTCCAGTGCATACTCCCCTGCCGCTTCCAGGTACACAGTCTGCCAGATGCCGCTCACAGGGGTGTACCAGCACCCCATGAGGCCGCGTTCCCAGTACTGCTTGCCCCTTGGCTGGGAGCAGTCCGGCTCATCCACAACCCTCAGGCACAGATCGTTTTCCCCTTCTTTGAGGAAGCGGGTGATATCCAGCACAAAAGGAGTGTAGCCGCCCGCGTGGCTGCCGGCCGCTTCGCCGTTCACATAGACAGTGCAGGAGAAATCCACAGCGCCGAAATGGAGGAGCACCCTCCTCCCGCACCATTCGTCCGGGACGGAGAACGTCCGTCTGTACCAGATGACAGGATGGATCTCATCTGTCGGGCCGATGCCGCTCATTTTCGTCTGATAGGCAAAAGGCACCGTGATGGTCCGCTCCAGCGTACATCCGGGAAGGTACCATTTTCCGGCAAGCCCGGCATCGCTGTCGTCGAAGGCGAACTGCCATGTCCCATTCAGGTTCAGAAAAGTATCTCTCTCAAAATCGGGACGCGGATGCTCCGGCCTCGGTATGTTGCTCATGGTACATTTCCTCCCACTCTCCGCCGGATGCATGTTTGATCTGGAATTAATCCGACGATATTTTTACATTTTTTGTGTCAGGGGTATGATAGCACAGTCTCATGATGTTAGTCAAGAAACATTTGTATTCTTTCCCATCTGAAAGCACTCTGCAGCCCTTTCAAATAACCGGTCCCCCACACCTTTCCTGCCCGGCTGTCAGAATCACTGCCGCCGAGTTTACCGTTAAACTCCCTGTTTGTCAAGCCAAATTGAACAGGGTGCAGTGACATCCGGGAACCGCCCAGAACAGGACAGGTTCCGGCAGGGTCTGTTTCCCGACAGGCCGGAAAGGCAGTTACAGCTTCCGGGAGTCTTTGCGTCCGCCTGAGCATGTCCCGGACTGTGGCCCGAAAGACGCAAAGAAACGCCCGGCAGTGAGAGTCTGCCAGGCGTTTCTTTGCATCCTGTTTTTCAGATCACGCCCGCCGGGATCAGGATGATCAGCAGCGCTGCCACCAGCGCCCATTCTGTGATGAGGAAGGCGTTCCGCTTCTTCGGTTCGAGGTCAGGCACATAATTGCTGGCCAGGAAGAACGGGACATACGTCGTGATGCATACCGGAATGACGCCCCACCATTTGTATACCCAGATAAAGGAGTGGTTGCTGGTCCCTGCCAGGAACGATTCGACAAGAGCAAACAGCAGGGCCATTTCCAGCGCAACCGCCAGTTTGCAGCTGATCCCTTTTTTCCCGAGCTTCCCCGCCAGATAGCGCCTGGTACGGTCCTGCGGCATCATCTTGAAGGAAATCATGCCGGCCAGGGAAAACATCATGGAAAGTTCCCAGCACACGCCAATGAGCAGGATGAAAGTAGTGGAAGCGTTGCTGACGGACCACAGCGGATATCCGGATATTTTCCCAATGACAGCATTGCAGATCTCATACAGCCAGTGTACCCCGTACAGGGCCAGACCGGCATAAACGGTTTCATAGTTCTTTTTGTGGAGTTCTGTCCAGTAGACATAGAAGACAACCGCCAGAATGAAAATAAAGGTCCAATTGAAGTTTTCTGTACTGCGCACCCGGATGGCATCCACCAGGTCCTTTGCTTCCTGCGAGCCATCGCCCCAAAACCTCAGCACGGTGATTCCTCCCCGCATATTGTATTTTCCTGCTCATCTGCTTTGCATTATACCAGATGCCTGCATGCTCTGTAAATCAGCAGGGGCAGGAAAAACAGAACCCTGTTTTTCCATGAAAATGGATGGGCATGCTCCGTATTCCCGGGCAGCGCTGCTGTGTCCGCCGCCAGAAGCCAAAGGTCCTGAGGCAGGCATCACAGTCTGCGCGGCATGTTTTTCCGCCTTCACTCCCGTATCTCTTTGCCTCTTCCTGATTCCTTCGCCTCTGTCCTTTACCTGAAAAAGCAAAAAGACGGAAAGAGCCTTGACGCTCTCCGTCTTCAGTGCCATTCTCCCGGCCCGGGACCGCTGCAAAAGTACATGGTGTCACTTCTGCGATACCCATTCGCCCCAGCCCATCTCCTGGACACCGTCCTTGTCAGTGTGCAGATAATCATATACCTGACGGATGCGCTTCGCCCGCAGAGCATACACATCTGCGAGTTCGCTTTGTTCATTAACATAAGGGAAATAGCTGCTTCCGGTCATCGCATGGCGGAGCATGATGTCCCCGAAGGAAACCTCCGGATTGCGGATCATATCATAGATCGCCATGTATATGCCTGTACGGCTCTTTCCGGCCTGGCAATGGAAATGCAGCCATACCTTGTCCAGTCCATCTCCCCTCTCCAGTTCCTTCACAAAGGAAATGAAAGCTTCCACCTCTTCCTCTTCCGGCCAGCTGTGGTCACTGCCGCCCAGGCGCAGATAATGGAACCCCTTGCTCTCAACAAGCTCCTGTTCCGTCATGCAGCGCTCCACCGCCATTTTCTGCGCTTCTCCTGGCACATTTTCTTCCGCCGTATATACGGTGATGGTCGTTCCGGGCAGGGCACCAAAGCGGGACCTTTCATCAGCCTGCGCCTCAGCTGCCGTCATGCCTTTGTTTGCCCAGTTATGGTCACCGTACCATGATACGGAGATGCCGTTGAGCATCGCATGGCTCTCAATGCGACAGTCCATGATCCACACCTGCCTGTCTCCGGCAAGGGAACGGAGGCGTTCGGCCAGCTCGTCGAACTGTTTCTCCGAAAACTGCGCGCTTCCGGAAATATTCAGTGTATCAAGCCCTTCTGTGCTTGGAGAGGCATCCGGATCAATCCCATACTCTTCACATTTTTCAGCGCTCAAAGGACTCAGGTTTCATTCTCTCTGTGTCAGAAAGCGCACATTGGCAAGCGGCTCCCGCCAGGCGTCCGGGCTGTCCAGATCGAACCGGTAGAAGGGAAAGGATGGCTCTTCAGCCACAGCGTGACACACCATAAGGCACAGTACAATACATAGCATCATGAGTGCTTTTCTTCTGCAGGACGCGAATCTCATAATATGGCCTCTCTTTTCAATATAATGATTTCTCCCGGAAAGTATCTTTTCCCTCCAGGGAACCTTCCTTCGGACCTGTGACCGCAGGTGCCACTTTCCGCTCAGCGACTTTTTTCCGTTCCCGTCCGGAATGCACCTGCGGTCCTTTCGCCAGCAGCCGGACCCTGTCACCGGTCCTCATGGCAGACAATGGGCCGCTCCTTTTCAGGTGGACACCCCATTTTAACGCAGAATGCTTTCATCTGCAGAAATGTTATTGCCTTCTCCTGCTGCATGCAGGGAAAGACACGACACACAGAGCAGATAGCAATGAACAGCGGAGCGGCTGGCGCAGTTTCCAGCTGCCAGCCTGGGGCCAACGGTCAGTCACTCTTCAAACAGCTCCCTGTATTGCCCGTATCCTTCCCTTTCCAGTTCATCATAAGGAATAAAGCGCAGCGCAGCAGAATTGATGCAGTAACGGAGCCCTCCGGATTGTACCGGACCGTCATGGAAGACATGTCCCAGATGGGAATCTGCACCGCTTGAGCGCACCTCTGTACGGATCATGCCATGCGATGTGTCCATGCGTTCCACAACTGCGCCCTCGCTGACCGGCCTGGTGAACGCAGGCCACCCGCAGCCGGAATTGTATTTGTCCTCAGATGTGAACAGCGGCTCACCGCTGACGATGTCTACATACAGCCCTTTTTCAAAAAATGCATCATATTCGCCTGTAAATGTCCTCTCCGTCGCTGCGTTCCGGGTCACTTCATAAGCCAGGTCGCCAATCCGTGCCCGGAGCTGTTCAGGCGTTTCAGCCTGCCCGCTCTCTTCTCTGACAATTTCTCCAGTCCATGTGCTGATGCCTCCAAACTCATACACGTTGGCATAGCCCATATCAAAGAGCTTCTGCGCCGCCTGTTTGGACCGGTTTCCGCTCCGGCAGTAAACCAGGATGATCTGGTTCAGGTCCGCAAGCTCCCTGGGCCTGTCTTTCCCGATGCTTTCATTGGGGATCAGGACCGCACCGGGAATGTGCCCTTCATCATACTCATCCTGCCTGCGGACGTCCACGATCACATGCCCGTCATCCCGGAGCATCATTTCCCTGGCTGTTTCCTGACTGATCTGTGTGTAGGAACTTTTCTCCATGCTGGTGCCTTCTTTTCCGGTACGCTGTGGTGTGCATCCCGACAGTGCCATCGTGCAGATCACAAGCAGAACCATCATCCGTCTCATCTGACATCATATCCTCCCGTATCCTCTCCTGCGGGTGCTGCGGTCATCATATCACAATCTGTTTCCAAAATCCAAAGCACAGCAGTACACGCCATGGTTGCACAAAAAAAGGCCTTATGCCGGAACCGTGTCACCCAGCAGCTTTCTGATCCTGTCCCGCCCGGGCACCTCTTCAATCCATTCCCCTGTGCAGCTTTATCACTGATTGACAGCTGGGTGCCATCTCCCGTCCCTCCCCTTTCTTCTGAACCGGGTCCCAGTGCCTCTTCCGCTTATGGGAACGCAGATCTGCACTTGTGTGCCCCATCTTCCCTATTTCCTGTGGCCGTCATCCGGTACCTTCCCCATGGGGCCATCCCTGTTGGTTTACTTCATCTGTCTTCTATGCTAATATCCTGTCCGGAAATGGAAAGATTACCAAAGGACGGAATCATTTTTCCGCTGCAGCCGCACCGGTTAAAAAACCTTGCTGTCCGCTGCGGATCTGAGCTGACAATGCATCTGACCATACTGATTATTGGAGGATCCTTTATGCAGAACCTGACTCCTGCGCAAGTCCTTGCATCCCGTATCCATGCCGGCTGGAACCTCGGAAACACGCTCGATGCCATAAAGCGCGATGCAAAACCCGGGGATATTGTCCCACCGGGAGAAGCAGAAACCGCCTGGAGAAACCCGCGTGCCACGAAGGACCTGATTCTGGCAGTAAGGGATGCCGGATTTGACGCGGTCCGGCTCCCTGTGACATGGGCGCAGCATATCCATGCCGACGGAAAAACAGACCCTGCCTGGATGGACCGGGTGGCCGAGATCACCGGCTGGATCCTTGATGCAGGCATGATCTGTCTGCTGAACGTCCATCATGATGCAGGCGCCCACGGCTGGCTCCAGGCGACACAGGCATGTCATACTGCCTGCTGCGACCGCTTTGAATATCTCTGGCGGCAGATCGCAGACTTTTTTGCAGACACCGGCAGCAGCCTGGTTTTTGAAGCCTTTAACGAAATGTTGGATGGCAAAGAACACTGGACACAGTCACCGGACGACGGGGCCTACGAAGTGCACAACAGATGGCATCAGCTTTTCGTGGATACCATCCGGGGCGCCGGTGGGGAAAATCCTTCACGCATCCTGTCCCTCCAGACATACTCCGCAGGGCATTCCCCCAGGACACTAGGGGCATTTCAGATGCCTGAGGACACATGCGCCGGAAGCATCATTCTGCAGGTCCACAACTATGACCCACAGGGTTTCTGCTGGCTCCGGGCAGAAGGCCATGTCATGCGGGACACATGGGGAACTGACGAGGACAAAAGGAATATTGACCTTCTGATGTCGGATCTTTCCTCCTTTGCAGCAAAACACAGCTCTCCGCTCATCATCGGCGAATTTGGTACCCAAGACAAGCAGAATACGGCGGCCCGTTCCTGTCATGCTTCGTATTTCACCCGGAAAGCCCGCGAAAGAGGGATCTCCTGTTTCTGGTGGGACTGCGGTAGTTTTGCCCTGTTTGACCGCTGCAGCGGAAAAATCATCCACAGGGAAATCGTGGAAGCGCTCTGCGGAAAATAAGGCTGTTCTTCCACAAACGGGTTTGACCGCGGCCGGGAGCCATTCTCTCCAGCTCATCCTATCATTTCCTGTCTCAGGAAAGTGCATACATTCTGTCTGTCCTTTGGGTTTTTCATGCAAAGAAAATATTTCGGAGGCAATTTGAAATGAAAAAGGCGATCTGTCTGATCTGCTCATTACTCATCCTTCTGTCTGTATCATGGAGCAGCGCACTGGCGGAAGAAATACCTGCGCACTTCATTGAGGCACTTCTCCTTACAACCGTTTCAGAGGACAGAGGTGAGTTCGGCGCGGTCGGATATGATATCCTCGGTCAGAAAAAGGACGGCCGGGACTGGTCCTTCTATCTTGCTGCCTGTGTTGGCCGGTACGGCTATATGGGCGGGTACTGTACCCAGTTCTCCGGCTGGAGCGGCCCCTGCACCCTGGTGTTCCAGAAGGTGAACGGGGACTGGTTCCCAAAGGACATCCTTCTGGTAGAAGATTACAGCGAGATTCCCGAAATCATGCCCAAAAATATGGAAAACAAGTTCCTCAAGGGCAAGTTTTCCGAGAAGAAAATCAATCAGATGCTGCAGACTCATATCGACCAGTTCCGCCGCAGCAATGCGCCCATGGGCACATACGCCCAGGCAGGCGGGAAGCTGCCCGGAGTGATCACTGTCGCAGGCAATCTGCTCATAGGTTTTGATGATCCCTGGCCAATGGGCTGCACAACTGTAGAGAAAGTGGAAGATGGCCAGCGGATGGTCTATTCCCGGACATGGGCCCCGGACGAAGGTGCAGAGGAGATTCTGAAAACCGCCTTTGATGACGTCAGCTATCTTTATGACTGGGGCGGGACAACCGGAACGGAGACACTTGTAAAAACAAGGCAGGAAGACGGGAAAGTCCTGGAGACAATCACTGCTCATGCATCGCTCAATGAACTGACCGTCCTGCTCGAGGATGAGTACGGGTCCATTTTCTATTCTCTTCCGCTGAAGATGACCGGGAACCATTATCCGGAGTACAGACAGCCCACCGTTGTATGTAAAGGCAGCTGCAGGATTGATGTGGAAGGGTTTGAAAGATATCTGGCACAGCTGCCGGGAGAAAGAAGCTCCGAATGGACCGAAGAAGCGCAGATCAGCGTTTCGGAAACGGAGCGGTTCACGCTCCTCCGGGATACCTGCCATCACCGGCTCTGCCATGAGACAATGACAGACGGACAGTGGGAAACAGACTGGGTCAATGACCAGATCATCGAGAACCAGTGCACATCCTTATCCATGCGTTTCCTTCCCGGCGAAGGTCTGCAGGAAACCGCACGATTCCGCCGCACTGTCAGGGACCAGCTCTTTATCTTTTCCGGTGGGGAGCACCCGGACACCTGGATCGAACTGTCCCGCAGCAGCAATGACAAGTGGCAGGTGGATACCGTTGACTGTGCCTGTTATGCAGAACATGCCTACCTGCTTGATGACTGCATGCTGGTACAGGATGCCTCCCTGAGTTCAGACAGCCATGCCTTATTTGTCCCTCAGGCAATCAGCCGGGAAGCTTCTTTCTTCCGTTCCAGAGGTGTTTTTGAAGCATATGAAACACTCATGGGCCTGCTCCATTGGGATTTTGATCTTGCCATCCGTGAGAAATATGTGAATGCAGCCCTGATGGATAACTATGCGGATATCGGGGAAGCTGAAGTCTTATACGCCAGTCTGAACACCGACAGGACCGTTCCGGTGTACGCTTATCCCGACACCGCAGCGCCCCGGGCCGCAAAAAGAAAAGCTGCTGTTTCATTGAAAGCGCCTTTGGCGTTCCTCTGCCGCGAAGGGGACTGGCTCATGGTCCTTTATGAAATCGGAAAGGGAAAGCACCGTACGGGCTGGGTGAATATTCACGAAGACCCGGTCCTTGGGCGGATTGCAGATGTCTCCATGGCGCCGGATTTCACGCATGATACTGTCCATCTCAAGAAAAAGACTGTTCTGGTGGACGATCCGCTCAATGTCACAGGAACACTGTGCACACTGAAAAAAGGGACAAAAGTAACCATTCTGTCCCGGAACGCTCCCCTGTTCTATGTGGAAGCAACCGTCAGCGGAAAAATGTACCGGGGTTATGTGGAGAGCCATAATCTCAGCTCCAACTGAATGTCTTTCCTCCGGGGACCC